>NZRW01000080.1 GCA_002701185.1 Fidelibacterota bacterium | reverse complement strand
GCATAAATTAAATTCAAAAACATTTATAATTTTTAGTTTAGAAAAAAATATTGCAATTATTGGTGGAACCGAATATGGTGGTGAAATGAAAAAGGGAATTTTCTCAATTCTTCATTATTTATTACCTCAAAAAGGAATATTATCAATGCATTGCTCAGCTAATACTGATAAAAATAAAGAAAATACAGCTTTATTTTTTGGTCTAAGCGGAACAGGTAAAACTACACTTTCTACTGATCCTAATAGACCTCTTATAGGTGATGATGAGCATGGATGGTCAGATAATGGTGTTTTTAATTTCGAAGGTGGTTGCTACGCTAAGACTATAAATTTAGATAAGGATGATGAGCCAGACATTTACAATGCAATAAGGCATGGTGCTTTACTAGAAAATGTCGGATTTGACCAAAAATCAAGAAAAATTGATTTTACTGATAACTCCAAAACTGAAAATACTAGAGTTTCGTACCCATTATTTCATATTGAAAATTCTTTAATGGCTAAGGGTTTAGATAGTATTGCATCTCACCCAACTAAAATTATTTTTTTAACATGTGATGCATTTGGAATATTACCAGCAATATCGAAACTTTCATCAAATCAAGCGATGTATCATTTTATAAGTGGTTACACAGCTAAAGTTGCAGGTACTGAAAGAGGCTTAACTGAGCCGCAAGCTACTTTTTCACCTTGTTATGGTGGCCCATTTCTTACATTGCATCCATTAGTTTATGCCGAACTTCTTAAGAAAAAAATTGAAAATCATAATGTGCCAGTCTATTTAGTTAATACTGGTTGGATTGGTGGTTCAGCTACATCAGGNGCAAAAAGAATAAGNATTAAATTTACCAGACAAATGATTACTTCTATACTTGATGGAACAATAGAAAAATCAAAATACAATACAGATCCTATTTTTAATTTAGATATTCCAATTACAATTGAAGGAATTCCTAGTGAAGTTTTAAATCCTAGAGAAAGTTGGGATGATAAGTCAATTTATGATTCAAAGGCTAANGAACTTTCAGATTTATTTAANGAAAATTTTAANAAATATGGTGACTCAATAGAATATTTAAAAGAGTTTGGTCCAAAATAAAANTTTTCTTAGTTTGACCACTCTTTTATAAACATAATTTTATAGGAACAATATGAAAAGAAATTATATTTTTACNTCAGAATCAGTTACAGAAGGGCATCCAGATAAAGTATGTGATAAAATATCTGATTCCATATTAGATNCAATTCTTCATCAAGATAGAGAAGCAAGAGTAGCTTGTGAAACAATGATTACTCAAGGTCAAGCAATAGTTTCAGGTGAAATTACAACTACTGCTGANGTNGACTATGAGACAATAGTTTCAAATACATTAAAAGATATTGGNTATACTACNGATGAATTAGGTGCANCTAGTGCAGTAAGTAAAAGTAANCATTTCTCTATAAANCATAATATTGTTTCNCAAAGTNCNCATATTGCTCAGGGTGTAGATAGTTCANAAGATCACGANCANGGAGCGGGTGANCAGGGTCTAATGTTTGGTTATGCNTGTGATGAAACNCCTGAACTTATGCCNTTACCNATTCAACTTGCACAAAAACTTTCANATCNNTTAACAAAATTAAGAAAAAATAAAACTCTTGAATGGTTAAAGCCNGATGGNAAATCTCAAGTNAGCGTAGAATATATTGATAATTTACCAGTAAGAGTTAAAAATGTTGTAATAGCAACACANCATAAAAGTTTACTAAATAAATTTAAAAGCGAAGAGGAAGAGCATAAATTTATATCAGATAATGTAATTGAAAAAATTATACTTCCAGTATTAAATGAATATAAAATCGATTANGATGAAAATTTCATTGTTAACGGTACAGGAAGATTTGTNATTGGNGGACCTTTAGCTGATACTGGTTTAACAGGAAGAAAAATTATNGTTGATACATACGGTGGNTATGCTAGACATGGNGGTGGAGCNTTTTCTGGAAAAGACCCATCTAAGGTNGATCGTTCAGCAGCTTATATGGCTAGATATATTGCAAAAAATATTGTAGCTTCAAAANTAGCTAAAAAATGTGAAGTACAATTATCATATAGTATAGGAGTTGCAGAACCAATGTCANTTCATGTNGATACATTTGGTTCNGGTACAATTGATGATGAAAAAATTGTTAATATTGTAAAAGAGNTATTTGGTTTNAAACCTCAACAAATTATAAANCATTTGAAATTAAAAAATCCAATCTATTCTCCATTATCTGCTTATGGACACTTTGGTAGAGATGGNTATGAATGGGAAAAAACAAATATGATTAATGAAATATTAGGAAAGATATAAAATATGGANACANCAACTAAATTTTCAGATTATAAAGTAGCTGATATAAGTTTAGCAGAATTAGGAAGAAAAGAAATAAAGCTAGCAGAACATGAAATGCCAGGNTTAATGTCTTTAAGAGAATTATACAAAGACAAAAAACCACTCAAGGGAGCAAGAATTGCAGGNTGTATTCATATGACCATACAAACTGCTGTTTTAATTGAAACGTTAGTTGAATTAGGAGCTGAGGTTAGATGGTCNTCATGCAATATATATTCAACACAGGACCAGGCAGCTGCAGCTATTGCTAAAAATGGTATACCAGTATTTGCTTGGAAAGGTGAAACAGAAGAAGAATACATTTGGTGTATTGATCAAACTTTAGATTTTTCAGGTAATCCTCCAAATATGCTTTTAGATGATGGTGGTGATTTAACACTTAGACTTATAGAAGATTTTCCTGAAATGGTTAGCTCAATAAAAGGAGTNTCTGAAGAAACAACTACAGGNGTTCATCGTTTAGAGAAATTNTATAATGANGGTAAGTTGCCATTTCCAGCAATNAATGTGAATGATTCTGTTACTAAATCAAAATTTGATAATAAATATGGGTGCAGAGAGTCTTTAGCTGATGGTTTAAAAAGAGCTACAGATATTATGTTAGCTGGAAAAAAAGTTGTTGTTTGCGGTTATGGTGATGTTGGAAAGGGCTGTGCACAGTCCATGCAAGGTTATGGAGCACAAGTATTTGTAACTGAAATTGATCCAATTTGCGCTTTACAAGCTGCAATGGAAGGTTTTTCAGTTGTTGATATGGAAGATGCATCAAAATATGGTGATATTTTTGTAACAGCAACAGGAAATAAGCATGTTGTTAATAGAAATCATTTAGNTAAAATGAAAAATAATGCAATTTTATGCAATATTGGTCATTTTGATCATGAAATTGATGTTGAGTTTTTAGAAAACAATACAATTGAACATAATATTAAGCCGCAGGTAGATAGATTTGAATTTTCGGATGGCAAATCTATTATTCTTTTATCAAAAGGTAGATTAGTTAATTTNGGTAATGCTACAGGACATTCCTCTTTTGTTATGTCTACATCTTTTACTAATCAAGTATTTGCACAAATAGCATTATGGAAAGGTGAAGTGGCTGANGGTGTTCATATTTTACCAAGAGATTTAGATGAAAAAGTTGCAATGTTACATTTAGATCATTTGGGTGTAAAATTAACTAAAATGACAGATGATCAATCAGAATACACAGGAATACCTAAAAAGGGACCATTTAAAAATAAAAGCTACAGATATTAATATCTTCTTTAAAAAGTTTTTTAGAATATTTTTTTTATTTGTTGCAATATTTTTATCTAGTTGTGACTTTAGATTACCTCAAAAATGGGAAACTCCATCATGGGAGTTTGATTTATTAATNCCCTTAATAAATGAAAATTATAGTATGTCTGCAATTGCTTCTGAAAGTAACGATATACAAATAACTCAACCTGATAGTAGTAATTTTATTATTGAATTAAAAGAAACTGTAATTGATTCTGGCTATGTTAAAACCGATGAATCTTTCTTTTTAATACCATCAAATGATTTAGATTTCGATTTAGAAAATATAATAGTATCTAATCCTAATCCTATGCCTTCATTTCCATCTGTANCAGAAGAAATTCTTTTATCTAGTTTAATTGATGACCCAAGTATCATTGGTGATGGAAAGTGTTTTCCACAAGATTTAAGTCTTTTAGAAGAAGATCTAGAAAATTTAATTGAAGATACAAATNCTGGTTTTTGTGATGAGATAGAAAATATTGAATGTTTAGATGAATTAAATTGGTTAACNATTGGCCAAGGAAATAATACTTTTTCAATTAATAATGAATTTCCATTTGTCATAGATGAGTTTAGATTAGAAATCACATCAAATGAAGANGANTTAATAAATAATTATTTAACTCAAATTGATGGTGAAGAAACTGAGATATCAAATTTATTTAATAAAAATTTAGGTTGCGAAGTAAGTACTAGTGTTTATCTTAGAATTGATGAAGATATAACTTTAGTAGATGACTATGATTCNTGTGATTTGTATACTGAAGACACTTGTTCGGAACTTGGGTATTTATGGCAAAATGATGATTGTTATTTTCCAATNNATATANATCAGAATTCATGTGAAGAATTGGGATANTTATGGCAAAATAACCAATGTATTCAAATTATACCTAATATTTATGATGAATTTTCTTGCAATTTAGTTCCAGGTGATNCACAATGGGATGGAAATATATGTTTCTATNTAATTGAGATGAATCAAACTACTTGTAATGATATAATTAATGGTAGTTGGATTAATGATGAGTGTTTTGTTGCGTGTACTTCCAATGAGATATGTTGTGATTCAATTAATGGAACCTGGAATGGTAATGAATGTNTAGATTTACCTACTGGGGTATGGATTTCAGGTAATGAAAAGATAACTATTTCTAATGAATTAGAGATAGAAAACTTCCAATCAATTAATGCTGATTTGGAGTGCACAATTGATACTAGCTATTCTGTNGTATTNCCTGTAGATGAGAATATGCAACTTGTTCAGGGTTTAATTTCAAATAATGATGATATTGATACAAATCGAATTTCATTTGATCTAGNTAATAATTTTTTTACAGACATAACATTTGATTTATATTCAAATAATTTATTTGATACTAATAATATGCCATTATATAGTTCTCAAACAATATTGCAAGGTGAGTCATTTAATGATATTTTGTTATCTGATTATACCATTAAAAATCAAGACGGTTCAAGTGTAGACTCTTTATCCATAGGATACTCTGTTTTGCTTCAGGAGGAAGGTGCTGTGCTTAATTTTGAAGAACCATATGGAATAACAGGGAATGGTATTGAGACAAAAACAATCAAGTTAGATGAGCTAAGAGTTAATTTAAATGAATTCTCAACCTCAGATATTGATTTAGGAAACCTTCCTTCTGGATTTGAAGGTTTTGATTTACCTTATCTCAAATTTAATTTGTACTTATACAATCAAATTTCTGCTGATATGAAATTATATTTAGACTTATATGGAATATCTGATGATGATACTCTTAAAATTCATGTAGAACCAAATATAAAATTTTTAGATGAATTAGATCCTTATACAGATATTGATTCTTTAAAAATTTCTTTTATTCAAGATACAATGGCTACTGTACATTATGGTAATAACCCAATCAGTCATGAAGACTCTGAGATTTACATCATGAATAATAAAATAACAGAATTATTTTCATATGATTTAATTGATATATCTGGTTATGCTGTAATGGATGGTGATGCAACTTTGTTACCTCAAAAATCTTTATGGGGTGATATTGAAATTGAAATACAACCCTTAACTATTATAATAAAGGATGGAGATACATTTAGTTTTGTGCCTGATGAGTTTACATCACTTAATCCAATGGATAGGCAAACTGCAACTAAAATTGATAGTGGATTAGTTTCTGCTACATTAAACATGAATATTAATAATAAAGTGCCTTTTGGCGGAAATTTATTAATGTACATAACAAATAGTTCTGAATTCTTTCCAATGTGTATTGATTCATTATTTTCTGGCACTTTAATTGAACAAACTATTGATAGTACATGTAAGGCAGATTTGCAAAATTATTTATCATGTGAAAATTTACAAGTAGAATATGATAGTACTAACACTTTTGTTTCTCATTTAGATTGTTTAAGTGATGATTATAATTATTATTTTGAAAATTTAATTAATTTAAATTTTGATGCACCAAATTTAGATTCAATAGGTATAGTGTTAGATTCAATAACTACACATCAAACTATATTCTTGGATGATCAAATTAATTATTTTACTAGAGATTCAGCTCAATTTCTAATTCCAAGGTTTGTATTTGATAATGATTTAGATACCATTACGTTTCAACCAACAAATGATTTAAAAGTAAATTCACATTTAATTTTTAAGTTATTGAGTTCAGGTTTGCTTGAATGATATTTAAACTAGCATATATCCTACTTTATTTAAATTTAATTTTTTCTGCATATAATATTAATCCAGAGAATATTTCAATTTCTGGTTCTTCTTCATTAGCATATAATGACTTTAGGTCAATCAATGCTGCTGCATTAGCAAATCATAAAGGCTTAAGTATCAAATTGATTGGTTTTAATGTGGGTTTTGATAATAATTTTCTTTCTATATCTAAATATAATGATATTAATGGTGCAAATTTTGAAGATGAGACGGACCCTAGTTATTATCCAAAATCTGAATTATATGAACTATTTGATGATGGCTTAAGATTTAATACTCATCTTGCCTTTAATCTTCCTTTTTCAGATGTAGTTTATAATAATATTTCTTTTCATAATAGAGTTTACTCTATAAACGAAACAAGTTTACCTCAATCTTTTATAAAACTTTTATTGTATGGTAATGAGCCAAATGAGATTTATAGCTTAAATGGCTCAAGTAATGTAAATATCTTTACTGAATCAGCTTTAGGATATTCAAAAAAAATTAATGATTTATCTTTTGGTATTAAAATAAAATATCTTCAAGGTTTAGCTTTTGGTGAATTAGTAAACCTATCAGATAATTCTTCATTTTTTGTAACCGATACAACAACAGGATTTATGGGAGAGGCAAAATATTTAGTTAATCAAGCAGTTGGAGGTAGTGGATTTGCATTAGATCTAGGATTTATTTATAAAATTTCTAAAAAAATAAAATTAGGAATAT
>NZRW01000079.1 GCA_002701185.1 Fidelibacterota bacterium | reverse complement strand
GAAATAAAGTTGATATTATAGTAAAAACTAAATTTAATATAATAGTGAATACAATAATATTAGCATTTAAAGATAAATCAAAATTAAAATATATATTTGGATCAAAAATATAATCCATAATAAAAAATTGTTTGTCAAATGATATAAATAAATACACTAAAAATAAAGCTACCAAAAATCCAAGTAGAGCTAAAGTCATACTATACAATAAATAGGTTATTGATATATTTTTTTTAGTAATCCCTAAAGTTTCCATAATTGCAATTGCTTTTACATTTCTAAGAATAGATGTAATGTTATACCCCATTAGCATAACAGATGAAATTAAAACTATGAAAATACCAAAGAAAGCATATGATATTTTCTCAAACTCTATTGCAGTGAATAATTCCGTAAATNNNTTCAAGNTGTTATTATANTTTATACCATCNNTATAATGAGTTTTTATAAANGATAAGTGATTACTATCAATTTCACGATTTAAATTTATTTTTAAAGTTATATTTTTGTTAAATAACAATGAATCNTATGAAATGAAAAAACAGTTATCATAGTGAGAAATGTTAGTTTTAATACTATTAACTACAATGTGNTCGCTTATTGGCGTAGAATTTAAATTATAAAAATCACTAAATGATATTAGATTAATATTTTGACCTAAATCAATATCTGTNTTAATGTATTTATCATATCCAATTATACATAACTTATTATCTGATTTTGGGTAGTAATCATCATTAAATATTAAATAATCATTATTAAGAAATTCTTTTATATCATATAGACCAAAAACTTTAGCAACAAATATATTGTCTAAATTTTTGAAAAACATAACTCTTTCTTCGTAAGCATTATAGAAATAATTATGAACCTTCAAATAATTAATTAAGTTATCTGTGTTATTTGAATTATTTTCATTTAATATTTTTTTATTTATTTCTAGAGAATTCTTCTTATCAAAAAAATGAATGGTATTTGACAATTCATTTGAGAAACCTTCCATAATTGAAAATGAGAGCAAAATAACAAATGACCCAATAATCATAGTAATAAAGGGTAATAAAAATGAACTTTTCAATATTTTTTTATCACCGTCATAAATGAAGAATTTGAAAAAATATTTAATCATTTTTAATTTGACCTATATTTTTATTAAAAATAAAAAATGATAATATGGATGAAAAAATTAAAATTAAAATAGGATAAAAAATGAAATATTGAAAGTTGACATCACCTTTCAAAATTGAAATTTGAAATATTTTTCTTGAAGGCAATGAAATAATTTCAAAATTATTTTGTATATAAATACACAATATTGCAGTAACAGAACCTATAAAAATACCTATTAAAGAAATATAAGCAGATAAAATTATCATTAATGTTCTTAAATCATTATATGAACACCCTAATATATATAATATTTTAAGATCATTTTTTTTATCAATTATAAAACTATATATCAAAGTAGATAAACTATAGAATGACAAAAATAGTATTATCCACATTAAAAATTTTATCGGCAGATCAAAACTATTTAAAAAATTAACTAAATTATCATAAGATAATTTCTCAACATTAAAAATTGGATTAGTATAATTAAAATCTATATTTTTATTATCATTATTTTGATAAACATAAATTCCATCTGAATAGTAACTATTTTGATTATTTCTAATTGAACTTATTGATGTATATACTAAATATTCATCTGCTTGTGTACCAGTATCGTAGATATCCTTAATCGTAAAATTATTACCAATAAAAGTTTTCTCTTTATTGTCATAAAAAAGAATTATAACCTTATCATTAATATATTTACCAATCCTCTCAGATAAATATTTACCAATAATAATTTCATTTTCTTTTATATTAAAATTATCATTTTGTAAATAGTTCTTCAATGGTAACCTATCAGGAACTAAGTTAAAATTAATTCCTTGCAGATATACCTCTTCCCTTTGACTATAAGCAATACCATTTTTTGTTGCTTTACTAACGATTACGCCTGCAGTTTCCATATAAGGAACAAAATAGAAATATGAAGTATCAACATTAGACTTAAAAACATCAAAATCAGCTTGAGAAATGTAAGAATATAAGTTTGACGTAACTTTATAATCTGGATTTAAGGATTTAACTCTACTAAGCAGTTCCTTTTTGTATCCATCAGTAAACGAATCCGTTAATATAATAGCCGTTAAACTAAATGCAATTAATAAAATAGATAAATAATAATTAAAACTTACAAAACCACTCTTTGACTTAAATGTTTTAAACCCAGTGAAAATAAAGTGGTGTAATTTCATTACTTATTACGCAATGAGGGAAATAAAATTATATCTTTGATTGAATCAGACTCTAAAAGCAACATTATTAATCTATCTATACCAATACCAATACCACCTGTTGGAGGCATTCCTACTTCAATTGATTCAATGAAATCTATATCCATTTGATGAGCTTCTTCGTCACCTGACTTTAAATCTTTCAATTGTTCCTCAAATCTTAGTTTTTGATCAATAGGGTCATTAAGCTCAGAAAACGCATTAGCAAACTCCATTCCTGCAATAAATAACTCAAATCTTTCAGCTAACCTTTCATCTTCTCTATGGACCTTAGCTAATGGAGAAATTGATTTAGGATAATCATAGACAAAAGTTGGTTGTATTAACTTTGGTTCAATACACGTAGAAAATAATTTATCAAAAAGTTGTCCATATGTCATTTTTTTATCTACATCAACTTTTTGTTTTAANCAAAGACTNTGTAANTCTTTTACATCTAATGATAATATGTCACAATCAAATTCATTTTTGAATAAATCTTGCATAGAGACTTTATTAAAATCATTCTTTAAATTTATTTTTTCATTCATAAATGATACAGACTCAATATTTAAATCTTGACAAATATTTTTAATAAGATTTTCACATAANTCCATCATATCGTTAACATCAGAATATGCCTCGTATAGTTCCAACATTGTAAATTCAGGATTATGTGTTCTGTCAATACCTTCATTTCTAAAATTTTTTCCAATTTCATAGATTTTTTCGAAGCCACCAACTAGAAGTCTTTTTAAATACAATTCTTCAGCTATCCTTAAATAAAAATCTTGGTCTAAGGCATTGTGATGAGTTTTAAATGGTCTTGCTGCAGCTCCTCCATGAAGATTTTGTAGCACTGGAGTTTCAACTTCCATAAAACCTTTTTCATTTAAAATTTGTCTAATTCTATAAATTATTTTNGAACGATTTCTAAATATATTTTTATTATTGGGATTTACNATTAAGTCTAAATGTCTATATCTGTATCTATTTTCTTTATCATCAAAAGAAAAATACATATGTCCATCTTTTTCTTTCATATTAGGAAGTGGTCTAATACTTTTTGAAAGTAAATCAATAGAAGTAACATTAATTGANAATTGATTTGTTCTAGTTCTAAATAATGTGCCTGAAATACCAACTATATCACCAATATCTAATTTTTTAACAATTTTATCATATTTATCAAGACCAACAATTTCATTCTTTATATATAATTGAATTTTATCTTTTTCATCTTGGATATTCATAAAACAAGCTTTACCCATACTTCTTAATGAAATGATTCTACCAGCCACNGAAATATCTTTATTAGCTAAATCTTNTTCNGANTTTANAACGAAGTCAATATCATATTCTTTATTAAACTTATATGGATATGGATTAATACCATCTGATACTAATTGATTTATCTTTTCAACTCTAAAGTCNATTATTTGATTTAAACTTTTATGTTCGTTCTTATCCAATTTAATCTCCAATTTTATTTAATAAGTAATGTTTCATAAAATCATCTAAGTTTCCATCCATAACACTACTTATATTGCTTGTTTCATATTTTGTTCTATGATCTTTTACTAAATTATATGGGTGAAATATATATGAACGAATTTGACTACCCCAAGAAATATCTTTTTTATTACTATTTTTTTGATTTAACTGATCGTTCATTTCTTCTAATTTTAACTGATATAATTTACTCTTTAAAATTTTTAAAGCAGTATTTTTATTTTTAAGCTGACTTCTTTGATTTTGACATTGAACAGTTATACCTGTTTCAATATGTGTTATTCTTACTGCAGAATCTGTTTTATTTACATGCTGACCACCAGCTCCACTTGCTCTATAAGTATCAATTCTAATCTCATTATCATTTATAGTAATATCAATATCATTATCTAAAATTGGATATACAAACACTGAGGCAAAAGATGTATGTCTTCTAGAGTTACTGTCAAACGGCGAAATCCTTACTAATCTATGAACACCCATTTCAGATTTTAAAAAGCCATAAGCATAGCTACCCTTAACCTCAATAACTACATCTTTAATTCCTGTCTCATCACCCGGTTGATGTTCAACTAATTTTGCAGAATAATTATTATTAGAAATCCATTTTGAATACATTCTATACAACATACTAGCCCAATCTTGTGATTCAGTACCTCCAGCTCCTGGATGTATTTGTATTATAGCATCCCTAAAGTCATCTTTTTGATTTAATGTTTCTTTTACTTCTAACTGATCAAGAATTTTTGAGAAATCATCTAAAATCTCAATTGATTCATCTTCAACCTTTTGATTCATTTGTGATAATTCATAAGAAATACATAAATCTTCATACTTAGACAAAACAGAGTTATAAAACTCTAAGTCAGATTCCTTTTTAGAAATCTGCTTTAAGATATCAGAAGCATTAGCTTTATTATCCCAAAACCCTTCAATAAGAGTTTTGTCTTTTAGCTCATTTATATCTTTTTCTATGACTGAATTATCTAAATACGTAGATATCTGATCATATCTATTTTTCAAATCATCATATTTTTCTTTAAAAAGTAAAAATTCCATTTTATTTATTTATAATCCTATCAACAATAGTTGCTATTTCAATTGATTTAACTGCATCATGAACTCTAATTATATCTGCACCATTATTTATAGCTAAAGCTGTAACTGCAAGAGTAGACTCTAGCCTATCTTTAGGTTCATTATTATTATATGTTAAGAACGATTTTCTTGATAAACCAACAAGTATTGGAATATTAAATGATTTAAATTTATTAAGATTATTTATAATATAATCATTTTGTTGAACAGTTTTACCAAAACCAATACCTGGATCTATTACGATATTGTCAATATTGACACCATATTTAACTGCTTCATTTATTCTTTCATTAAAAAAAAATTTTAAATCATCTATCACATTAATGTATTTAGGATTTTTTTGCATATTATCAGGATTTCCTTGCATATGCATTAAAATAATTGGAACATTATAATTTGAAGCTACTTCTAACATTTTATTATTTCTTGCACCAGTAATATCATTAATCATATTAAAACCATTATCTAGACAAAATGAAGCAACTTCTGGTTTGTATGTGTCTATAGAAAAATATTTATTAGTATTTTTAATATGGTTAAATATCTGTTTAATTCTGGAAACTTCCTNTTCCATTGATATGGAATTAGCACCAGGTCTAGATGACTCAGCTCCAATATCTATGATATCACAATGAATTAACTCATTAACAGCAAACTCTAAATCTTGATTAAAATGTAAATTTCCATCATAAAATGAGTCTGGTGTTAAATTTAGAATACCCATAACCAATGTCTTGGATTTTTCTTTACAAAAATCTTTAAAGTACATATAATATTAAGGAATTAATTGTCAGTTTTTTGTAGATACGGTTCTACGTTTACGTTTCTTAGGTTTTTCTTCAGATTCGGAT
The DNA here is from genome assembly GCA_002701185.1 of Fidelibacterota bacterium. Lineage (GTDB taxonomy): Bacteria > Fidelibacterota > Marinisomatia > SCGC-AAA003-L08 > D37C17 > TMED6. The sequence goes on along the minus strand of NZRW01000079.1, from coordinate 2,950 downwards.
ACTTGATCTACTTCAGGTACCAATTTCTCACCAAGTAAAGCTTTAGGTAATTGCTTTGAGTCTACTGTCTCATAATCTAGAAGAGCTTGAGCTAAATTATGTAATTCTTGTTCTTTATCCTTTAAAAGATTATCGGCATTGGTTTCAGCATTAAATACAAAATTTTTAATTTCTTGATCTATAGTTTTACTAATATCATGACCATAATTTTTTGAGCTTCCAGATTCTCTACCTAAAAACATTTCATTATCCTTTTGACCAAACTTAATAGGACCAATCTTATCACTCATNCCCCATTCACAAACCATACTTCTTGCTATATTTGTAGCAACTTCAATATCATTACTTGCNCCTGAGCTTGTATCTTTAAAAATTAATTTTTCAGCAGATCTACCTCCCATTAANACATCAATTTTTGCTAATAAATAAGACTTGGAATAATTGTGCATGTCATTTTCGGGAAGTTGAGCTGTAATNCCTAGNGCCATACCTCTAGGAATAATTGTAACTTTATGAACTGGATCAGCATTTTTAGTATAGTGAGCCACTAGAGCNTGNCCAGCTTCATGATAAGCAGTAATTTTTTTCTCATGGTCNGTCAAAATCATACTTTTTCTTTCAACTCCCATCATGACCTTATCTTTTGCCTCTTCAAATTCTAACATAGAAACAGTTTTTTTATTTTTTCTGGCAGACAACAATGCGGCTTCATTAACTAAATTTTCTAAATCTGCACCAACCAATCCAGGACAACCTCTTGCAATATCAATCAACTTAACATCTTTTGCTAATGGAATTTTTCGNGTATGAATTTTTAATATNGCTTCTCTTCCTTCTAAAGTAGGNGCATCAACCACAATCTGCCTATCAAATCGCCCAGGTCTAAGAAGTGCTTTATCGAGAACATCAGGCCTATTTGTAGCTGCTAATAAAATAACATGATCTCTATTGTCAAAACCATCCATTTCAACGAGTATTTGGTTTAGTGTTTGCTCTCTTTCATCATGACCACCACCCATACCAGAGCCTCTGTGCCTTCCTACAGCATCAATNTCATCTACAAATATAATACTCGGTGCNAANTTTTTAGCCTGTTCAAATAAATCTCTAACTCTACTNGCACCTACACCNACAAACATTTCTACAAATTCTGCACCACTAATTGTAAAAAAAGGAACTTGAGCTTCTCCAGAAACAGCTCTAGCAAGTAATGTTTTGCCAGTCCCTGGGGAACCTAAAAGTAACGCTCCTCTTGGTATCTTTGCTCCGATATTAAGATATTTTTTAGGTTGTTTTAGGAATTGTACGATTTCTTGTAATTCAATTTTTGCTTCTTCGCATCCAGCTACATCATCAAATGAGGTCTTAGATTTTTCAGGACTTATCATTTTTGCCCTACTTTTTACAAAGTTGAAAATCCCTCCTTGGCCTCCACCACCTTGCATTCTTCGCATCATAAAAAACCAAAATAGTATTATTATTACCCAAGGTGCTAAATTGAAAACAATATCTAATAAACCAAGACCTTCTTTTGGTTTAATTTCAATATTATTAACATTGTATTTAACCCAATCTTCTTTTTCAGATTTATCTAATCCTGTGTAAAATTTATTTATACCAGATTCATCTCCTTTAAGCCAAAAAACTATTTTGTCATCTTGACCATACTGAATATGATAAATTTCACCATTTAATAGATATGAGCGGTACTGATTATAATTAACTTCATTTGTGGATAATGAATTTGGCAACAATTGCACTAAATAAAATGATGCAATTACTATCATAACCCATATAGTTAAATTATTTCCAAGTTTAAACTTTATCTTCTTTTTATTATCTTTTTTCATTTTTGTATTAAATATTATACTATAATTTATGGATTTTATACACGTTTTGCACGTTATTTTTTATAATTATTATAAAATTCCATATATATCTTTTAGACCTCTGAATTTATATTCATAATCCATTCCATATCCAATCGTAAATATATCCTTAATTTCAAATCCATACCAATCAATTTTTAAATCAAATTTGTATTTAACGGATTTATATAATAGAGAAAATATTTTTACATCATTAGCTTCCTGATTTGAAATCAAATCATGAATGAAGTTTAGCGTATTACCAGTATCTACTATATCCTCAACAATTAATACACTTTTATTTTTTAAGTTAATTTCTATATCTCTAACGATATCTATCTTTCCAGTAGTTGATGTGCCACCTTTATATGAAGATAACTCTATATAATCTATTTCATAATTAACTGTTAATCTTTTTATCAATTCGTTAAACACCATTAATGAACCATTTAATACACAAATTAGAGCTAAATCTTTATCCTTATAATGAAGATTTATTTCATTAGACAATTCATCAACTCTATTAAGAATTTCTTGATGAGTTATCATTTTTTTAAATTTTTTATTTTTGTATATAATCAAAGGTTAATATTCCATCTAAGTATTAAATAGCTTTTAAATTTATCAATGTTTTCTATTTTAGAACAATATAAATTGGGAATCCAAATAATGTTATCATTATGTTTAAGTATAGGATAATTTTTCTTATGAAATAACGATAGCTTATTATTGATAAATATATCACTAACTTTAGTATATTTTTTATTTTTAATTCTACATTTATCACCATGTGACCAATTATCAATCCTTAATTCAGACATAAATTCATACGGAATACAAATACCCTCTTTATTTTTAAAAAAATTAAACTTATCATCAATACCAATAGAAATACATCCAAGGCTAAAAAAATAATTACCCAAGTTGTCAATTTTATTATTTTTTATATCTGAATTTTTATCATATACATAAATATCATTATCATTTTTAGAAAACTCTAAATGATCAATGATATAAGATTTTCCAGTATTAGAACCTTTAAAATAATCTGTAAGTGAAATCCACATTTTAGTACTCAAATT
>NZRW01000078.1 GCA_002701185.1 Fidelibacterota bacterium | reverse complement strand
AACATATATTTTTATCATAACCACCAATAAAATATTTAACATTCATTATATTTAAAATAGCCTTTAAAGAATTTAAACATTTTATAAAATTCTTTGATTTTAAAAATAATACCNTTATCAGTNGATATCTCTTTGTGTTCATACATNTATGAAANAAANAAACTNGAATTTTCTATACATCTGTTAAGTTCTAATGATTCTGTGAAAGGTACCATAGAATCATTTGAACCATGCATTATAAACACTTTATTATTTATTTTATCTCCCCAATATTTAGGTGACATTTCTTGAATAAATGTTTTTTCTTTATTTATTGCATTGGTAATCTCGTTTTCAATTTCAGAATTAATTTTAGAGTCAAAAATATTTCTTATAAAATCTCCAGGCGTTGTAGGCAAATTAGATATTTTATCATCAACTTCATCTAATTTATCTTGAATTCTTAAATTGACAACTTCTCTTATTTCATCTTTGTAATCAGCAATTTCTTCAAAGTTTAGCTTATCTAAAAAATTATGAAATAGAACAGTCAAGCCCCAACTATGAGGATTAATTTTATAAGAATCACCATCAATATCAATTTTACCATTACATAAAAATTTTAAGGTACTTTGTATGTCACAATAAGTACCAAAAGTCATGATTGATTTTGGAGGTGAGTCTGAAATTCTTTTATCAAGTGAAGCTTTAAGNAGTAAACCACCTCCAAAACTTAAAGCCATACTAGATACCTTATTATTATTTACATCTTCTCTTGAAATGATTTCTTTATATGCATGTGCAAACCAATCATAACACTCATAACCTAATTTCAAATCCTTAAGTGGTGGTATTCTTGGTACTATAACCTTAAATCCTAGCTTACATATAATTGAAGCTAAAAATAGTAATCCTGTATGTTTTTCAGCATCTGGCGAAGCACCGGGAAAAATGATCATTATATTTTGATCGTTCTTATTATAACGAGAGAGAATTCTTAATTCAGTCTTAGAACCATCAAGACCAATATAATTCTCATCATCTATTTTAACTTTTGGGTAATTTTCTGGATTGTATCTTGCTAAAGAATATATGAATTTTAATGATTTTATAGCATATTTCACTTTAAAATCAGATTATTTTAGCGCATCAGGCCTTATACCAAAAATATTGCTGTTTGGATAATTTTGAGTTGAAAGCCAAAAAATAGACTTAGTACCTATTGCATCTGGTAAAACATCAAAAGTTTTCCATAACTCATAAAATTCTGGATCTTTCTTATATGCTAGAGCATATGATGCTGCTGCAGTTGAATCAGCTACACCTTCAATTAATTTTGCATCCTTATTTGCTGTAGAAATAATCAAATCAACTTCTCTATCTATAATACCTAATATTTCTGAACGCTTGGCTTTTCCTTGACCTTCAAACTTTGCAGCTTCAGCTTCTTGTTCACTAGCCATTCTATCAAATACCTGAGGCATAATTTTATCATTAAATGTTAATCTCTTAATTTCAATTCCTAATACTTCAATCCCAATATCTAATGATTCAAACTCAACTGTTATNGCATCTAAGGCTTCTCTCATTATTTGATCACTATTAACTACAATATCATCAATATACTGAGGAGCAATTTTATCTCTTATTTTACCATCAAGTATACCATCTAATCTTGATTGTGCTTGTCTTTCATTATTAACACTAATGTAAAATTTTAATGGGTCAGAAATTCTCCACCTAGCAAAAGTATCAATAAATATNTTAGTAGTTTCTTGCTTTTCTTTTTGAATAGAACTTCCTACTGAACGTTTATCAAGCATTCCTTTAGTAGGTACCTCAGTTGCATCTCCATCCCATTCAAGAATTCTTTTATCAAACTTAACAACATTCTGTATAAAAGGTAATTTAAATGCTATGCCAGCTGTTGTTTTAGAATTAACTGGCCTTCCAAACTGTAATACAATAGCCTGTTGAAACTCATTTACAATAAAAAATGAATTTAATCCAATCAATATGATTGCTGGTAAAAATATTAATTTAAAATATCTAAACATCGATTTATTTAATTACCTTGATTTATTTTTTTCTTTAATAAAATTTTCAAATCCATTACCTAAAGATTGATTTAAACCCAATAAAGGAACAGCACCGATNGATGGATCAACAAAATTTAACTGATTTGTATTCGAATATATTTGTGTCATTGTTTCAATCATTCTAGAAGTAATAAATACTTTCTTATCTAATAAATAAGAATCATATATCTTTAAAAACTTTTTAGTTTCACCTTCAGCTTTTTGAATGGTTCTATACTTATAACCTAGCGCTTGATTTCTAATTTTTAAAGCNTCACCTCTAGCTTCAGTTAATTTCAATGAACTATCCCTCTCAGCTTGATTTATCATTTTTTCCATGTTTTGTAAAGCACGAGCAACTTGGTTATAGGCATCCATAACAGTTGATGGTGGCACTACTGATTGTAATTGTACCATCTTAACTAATATGCCAGTTTCTAATTTATNTAATTTCTCCTGCATTAAATATTTAGCTTCTTGACTTATCATTTGTCGACCTTCTTTAATTACCTTGTCGAANAATAATGAGCCTACAATTTTTCTCATTACAGATTCAGATATATCTCTAATTGTGCTTTCTACATTTTTAACATTAAACATATAATCTTTAGGATCTGATATTATGTATTGAACTTGCCATTTAACTTCTGCAACACTCAAATCATTTGTTAATGTCCAAGATTCACCCTCATATGTGTTGGAAAAACGAGTCTTTTTACCCGCTTCTATAGTTCTAAAACCAAACTCTTCAACGAATTGCTTTGAAGTTTGAACTTTATATACTTCATCAATAATAGGAATTTTAAAATGTAATCCAGGAGGTGCAATTGAACTAAATTTACCAAACCTTAAAAGCACACCTTGTTCATCAGCTTTGACAGAATATACTGATAAGTAGGCAAGCAGAAATATAACTGCAATTAAAAATACAGGTAAGACTTTTCTAAAATCAAACTCTGGTACTTCTACCTCTACATCACCAAATTGATATTTTTTGTTCATAATAAATTAAAGTTAAAGATTTTTTATTCTGTTACAGTCATAAATTAAAAAAAATTTTGCAAGAAATCTATTTCTTTATTTGTCAAAGTATTAGCTAATTAACATAAAGGAGAAAAAATGAAAAAAAATAATCTTAGCAAATACTTGTTTGGAATAAGTGCATTTATAATTGTTTTTTTACTAGCTTCATATACAAATGATTCAAAAGTAGATGCAAAAATAATTCAAGAAAGTGATTTTTCTATTGATAAAGAAAAATTAAATGAATTAACAAACCAAACCATAAATGAAGAAGAAAGTGATGTAGAATTGGTAGAATCTGAAATTGAAGAAAGTACAGAAATAAATGATAATGTTACTGATGCAAATCAACCTATTGTAGTAAATAGTATTAAAATTGCTAAAAAAGTTGATACAGACCCTAATTCAAATTCATACAGAGAACCAATTAATGCATATAAAACAATTACAACATTAGATAATAAAGTTGTTAAGGATATTGATTACTATCCATCATTTTACATATGGACAAGTATTAATACAGAAAACTTAGAATTAAATTTGCGTGAAATGAGTTCATCTGGTGAATTGTTGGTCTTAAATCCTGCAAATTTATCAATGCTTATTACATGTAATGAAATTCAAGTAAGTGAATTTGAATTTAATGTAAACGCTAAAACACCTAGATGGAGAGAATGGGTTGANGTTGATTTAACGCAATTTGAATCAGAATCTATAGTTGGTAATTGGAATGTTAAAATTATCAATAAAAAAGATAATCAAATTTTAGAGAANAGATCTTTTTCATTTAATAAAGATTGGGAAGCAGATGAGTTAAGGCAAACTGCTGAAATCATTTATTAAAAAATAAAGTATATAAAAAAAGCTCTAATCANTTAGAGCTTTTTTTATATATAGAACTAATCTATTTCTAAATTTAAAATCATTTTTTATAAGCTCNAAACTATCTCTAGGAAATTTAAATGGTTTAGTATCCATAAAAAGTTTAAAATAATCTTTATGATAAGGTTCTTTAATATTATTGAATTCATCAATACTAAATCTATATCTAATGTCTAATGATTCATTTATGATATGTAAAGTTAACTCATCCCTTACTTGTTGTAAAAAAACTGAATATTCAATTTCATCATCAAAAATCAATTCATATCTATCAAAATTATCTTTTTTAGGTAAAAATAAACTTAATGTATCATTTTTAAAAACATAAGAATTTCTATGAAAAATATTCCCATTTAGTTCATCTATAATAATTTGAGGTGCTATATAACCTGTAGAAATGTATGTATTCACATCTAAAATTGAAAAATATGGTTGATCAAACTTGATTGAATCACACCTTACATTAATTGAATAGTGTTCATCAGATTTATGCTCCAATACGAGATTAGGTCTAATCACTTTCTTTTGTTGTTTGTCAGAAATATTAGATTTGAGGAAAATTTCTAATTTATCTTGATTAAAAAACCTATCTAATACATTAATGAATTTTTCTTTATTCATGTATAAGCCAAACAAAATGAAAATTAAAATCGAAAAATTAATTATATATTTGTTTTGTTTATTTTTTATAGAACTTAAAATATTAACTTTTTTTATTTTTAATAAGCTTGATCCATAAAGTTGATAAAATGCCCAAAACAAATCTTTATAACCATATTTTTTTATCATTTCTTTTCTTGAAAGAAATAAAGCTTTGCCTATGTTATGGTTATGCTTAATAAAAAACTTATAAAAATGTTTGCTAAATTCAGCTGCTTTATTAGAAGGTAAATCACCAAAACTACAAATTATTGATTTAGTTCCTTTATTTAGAAAAGCATTTAAAAAATCAATAAAGCTTTCATTATAATTACCACAACTGTTTGAAAAAATAAATTCAGGAGCCCTGGAACACTTGAGTATATCTTCCGCTAAAAATTCTTCATCAAAAAGTTTCCAACCATTTAATCCATAGTGACCAGAAAAATGCAATCCATTATTAACACCAAGCAATCTTATCAACTCAATCTTATCAACATTTCTATGTTTAAATGGACCTCTGAGATTAAAATCTAAATCTATAATTGATGAAATCGACTCAATCTCATTTATTATATCATCATTTATATCTTTAGATTCACTTGGATTTCCTATTACACAAAACTTTTCTTTAGAATTTATCTTGTGATTTGAATTTTGAAAATTTGAATTGGTAAATTCTCTTGATAAAATTAAGTAATCAGATAAAAAGTCTTTTCCATCATGTAAAATCTCAAAAGGTATAAAGTTAAGTTGTGGATCTATTATTATGTGAAGATGAACTATTTCATTTTGTGACTTTTGATTCTTGAAATAACTTTCTAATCTGTATAAATCTAAAATGTTAAATAATTCAAATGATAACTCTTTTAATTGATTAAACTGATTATCTAAAATACCATTTTTAACATAATTCTTAAATATATCATTGGAAATTTTTTGTGATAATGATTTAATTTGCTCAACTTTAAAATTTACTTCTATTTTTTTAGAAAAATCATTCTTGTCAGAATTAATTTCTATATATAGTTGAGTGTCATTTATTTTTATTAATCTTATAGTATCCACAATATAAACTAATCATCAAAGTTTATTTTATGAAAGATTTATTTTTATGTTTCCTAACTCAAATTTTAATGTAGAAATATTAATTAAATATTGACCTGAATTTAATTTAAAACTTCCTGTATTTCCGTTTGATTTTGTAAAAAATTCATTCTTGGTCTTTTGATTTTGAGTTACACTAAATTTAATATTTTCCTGTGCTTTTTGATTTTTTGAAACAGCTAAGTTGATTAGAAAATTGTCCTCTAATTCATTAGATATATCACATACTATTTCATAATCATTCATATCTTTAGAAAATATCTTAGAGCTATTACTACTTCTTGTTATTAGTAGTGGCTCAACATCCAATTGATATTGATTGCCAATAACAACTTCCAATATTGAATCAACTTTTTTAATAGCTACATCCATAAATGTTTCATCCTTTATGTTAGCCATTTGATAAATTTTTTGTCTTAATTCATATGGAGGGATTTCTGCTGGTTCATTATCAATAAGATTTCCTAGCATTTCAACTTCTAATTGCAAATCACTATTTGATTCAATTAAAGCTTCAAAATCTTTCTTGTCCTGATCTGATAATTGACCTTCTAAGTACTTTAATATTTTATTATTTTCCATAATTTTCCCTTTGCATATATTATGACAATACAAAATCTAATTTTCTTGCATACATTTTTTTAATTTTCTATTTGCCCTAGAAATTATAGCTGCTACTGTATTTGGCTTTTCGTTCATTTTATCAGCTATTTCTCTTTGCTTAAAACCTTGACTAACCAAATCAATAATCAATTGCTCCTTATCCTTTAATTTCGAAAGACAAAATTTTAAACTTAGACTATCTTCTACACTTTCAGATTTAGTAAACAATTGATAAGCATCTTCAATTGAGCTAGTTTTTGGTCTGTATTTCATACCTTTACTTTTTAAAAAAGTAAGGGTTGAATAAGTTACAATTTGATAAAGATATGAACTAAACTTACTATCACCCCTAAATTTTCTAATAGGTTCAAAATCACCTTCTAAGCCTAAGATTTTTTTTTGAATGATTTCTGAAGCNAAATCNTNTTTNTCTTCATANGGTATCTGATCGAACTTTTTTAATGCACCCCATATGATACACATACATTCATCAATAAAAAATTTTATTGATTTAGAATCTTTTTTTAGAACTAAAAGTAAAAGTTTATTATCTATTTCTTGATTCATATATTTTGTTTGAATAAAATTAATATACTAAATATAAGGTAATTAATAATGAATATACATATTGAATATTGCGAAAAATGAAACTACGGTCCAGAATTTGATCGTGTATCAGAAATCATAAAAAAATATGCTCCTGAATGTAA
>NZRW01000077.1 GCA_002701185.1 Fidelibacterota bacterium | reverse complement strand
GAAAACTACGAAACAATAAAAAATCTTATCTTAAGCTTCAGATAAAACTTTTCTTTTAAATACATAATCATTTAAATTCAGCATTGTTTTAACCAATAAAAAGGATTTTAATATGTTAAGCGTTAATGATAAAGCTCCAGATTTTGTACTAAAAAACACAAACAAAGATGATGTTAAATTATCTGATTTTTCTGATAAAACTGTTGTTCTAGCATTTTATCCAGGTGCTTTTACTGGTGTATGTGATACAGAAATGTGCACACTTCAAGATAATATGGGTGCATTCAATAATTCGGGAGCAACCATTTTAGGTATTAGCGTTGATTCACCATGGGCAAATGGAGGTTTTGCTAAAAAATATAACCTAGATTTTGATTTGTTATCTGATCTTGATAGATCAACTATAAATGCTTATGGAGTATTATTTTCTGGTTTAGGTGGTATAGATGGATATACTTGCGCTAATCGTGCAGTCTTTATTATTAAAGATGGTTTGATAAAGTATGCATGGCAAGCTGAACCAAACCCAGGAGTTGAACCAAACTATGAAGAAATTAATAATTTTATTGAAAATCTATAATAAAGAAATTACAGGAGAACAAATATGTTAGTAACTAAACCTGCTCCAGATTTTACAGCAGAAGCAGTAATGGGAGACAATACAATAAAAGAAATTAGTCTTGCTGACTTTAAAGGAAAGAAGGTAGTGTTATTCTTCTACCCAATTGACTTCACTTTTGTTTGACCAACTGAAATTATTGCTTTCGATAGCCGATTAGGTGAATTTGAAAAGCGAAACGTNCAAGTTCTTGGATGTTCNATAGATTCAAAATGGTCNCATTTAGCATGGAAAAATACTGAAGTTAATAAAGGTGGAATTGGTAATATAAAATATCCANTAATTGCNGATATTACTAAATCAATTGCAAGAGANTATGATGTNNTAATGGGTGCTGCAGATGCNACAGTTATTACTGACGATGATCANAGAGAAACAACTGTTGATGGAGANATAACTTTAAGAGGTTCTTTTCTAATAGATGAAGATGGTGTTGTAAGACATGAACTAAGAAATGATGANCCTCTAGGAAGAAATATTGATGATATGTTAAGAATGGTNGATGTTTTAGCTCATCATCAAGAATTCGGTGATGTTTGTCCTGCTGGATGGCAAAAAGGTGATGATGCTATGCAGGATAACCCTGAAAGTGTAGCTAACTACCTTTCTAAAAATGCTGATAAATTATAATAAAGTTAAATAGGGAGAGAGAAATATGCCTTTTTCAGAAATAATGTCAGGAATCTTACATCCAGTGTTTAAATGGATGCATGTTATTGCTGGTATAACATGGATAGGATTGTTATACTTTTTTAATTTTATCAATGGTCACTTTGCTGCTACTTTAGATGCAGACTCTAAGAAAAAAGTTGTTCCTGAACTAATGCCAAGAGCATTATTTTGGTTTAGATGGGGTGCAGCTTGGACTTGGTTTACAGGTGTGCTATTGTTATATGTAGTATATTGGCATGGTAATATGTCGATGGGTGAAACAGATGGTAATATTATGTTTTCAGAAGGTGAAGTAACACCTTGGTCTCACAGCATGATATTATTATCATTTGCTGCTGTTTTTATCTATGATTTTTTCTATAAAAGTAGTTTAGTAAAAAATGTAAGAGTATCAACAATAATTAGTTATGCTTTTGTAGCAGGAATGATTTACCTAATGACATGTTGCGGAAGTTTTGAGTATCGTGCATATAATATACATATAGGTACAATGTTTGGTACAATGATGGCATTTAATGTTTGGTTTAGAATATGGCCAGCTCAACAAAAAATCATTACAGCAATTAAGAGTGGNGAAGCTCCTAATGGTGATGATGTAGCTCTTGCTGGATTAAGATCNAAACATAATACTTACATGTCAGTTCCACTTATTTGGACAATGATTAACCAGCACCATGTTACATGGGAAGGTATGTTTGGAATTAGTGGTGAAGTATGGTTACTAATTATGGTTGCTTTAGGGTGGCATTTAGTATTTCAACTTTACAAAAAATCAGCAACAGTTAAAGGTTTCTAAAGCCTTAACTTTGTTTTTTTAATATAATTTGTTTGGAGGGGTGGACAATGGCTGTCAAGCGGTCTTGAAAACCGTCGCCCCATTGGGGTTGCAGGTTCGAATCCTGTCCCCTCCGCAAAAGGAGAGTTGGCAGAGTGGTAATGCAGCGGATTGCTAATCCGTCATGTCTTAACAGGCATGCATGAGTTCAAATCTCATACTCTCCGCACAGAATAAAAAAAACCCCCAAAGTTTGGGGGTTTTCTTTTTTAAAGCATACTCAAAGGTACAATAAAAACAATAATAAAAAGGGAGGATAAGTTATAAGTAACTGATCGCTTATTAACCCTCGAGTATGATATCAATAATAAGTATAATGTCAGATATAGATAAGCTTCCGTCTCCACTTACATCTGCGCAAGAATCGGTATTACAATTTTGATTTAAAATACAACCAACAATCTGAACAACATCACTAACATTCACATCATTATCAAAATCATAATCTCCAANTATACAAGGAAACTCATTTGCACCTTCATCAATCCATGCTTTAATAGTATTTCTTAAAAATTCTGGTATTAAAAAGCTAAAATATGGCATACTAGGTATACCAAGATCATCATACGAAGTACCTGTTATAGTTTTATATAAAATACTATTTTCTGAATCAAATGGAATAATTGGAGGTCCACTATTACCTCCCGCCATNAGATCTATATANGAATCCATAACTAAGCCNTTATTATTATATTGAAATTCACCATTATGACAAGCTAANCAATAAGCATTAAANATAGGTTCAATCTGTGTGTAATAATTAACATTAGAAAAATCATCTGTATATTCAGGAACAATAACAGTACTTAGTTCAGTTGAATATGAATAATCACCTAAATTACCAAGCTCACNATCNCCCGCTATACCTGTAGCTGCAAAAGTAATTCCACCATAGTATTCTTCAGGTGCTGTCCATATAAAAGACCAAGTAGCCGCTCCATTTTGACCAGCAAAAATACCGTTTAAAGTTTGTTTTATATAATCAACATCATTAGCAGTTTCTAAAATTGTTTTATCAGGATGAAGGAGCTCCCATGTGCCTGCTTGAACAAGTGGCCCACCTTGTGGAACACCATATTGACCTATCACAGAAGCAATTTGAAACCCCCATGAACCATTGTTATACTGATTACTAACAACAACATCCACTTCATATCTTGCTCCCGGCTCAATTACTGAAGGAATGCCATAAATCTGAATATCACCATTAGCATTCTCTGGCCACGTATTATGACATTGAAAACAAGTACCCTGTTGACCTATTCCTACATTTTCAGGAAATGGATTGTGTGAATAAGCATTTAAAAATCCAATAAATAAACACACACATATATATATCATAACTAATCTCTTTTTTTAAAATTTGCACGATTTGCACATTAATTTAGATTAGTCTTGTAATAAATTAAAAGAAAATTATTTAAAAAGTAGAAATATTGCTACAAGGCAACTTTAATTATAATCTGATTCTTGATATGGTATACTTAGACATGCCAAGGAAAGAAGCAATATGCTTCTTGGGAGATTCCTTGACAGCTAACTTATAATATTTTGAAAATAAGTGATACGCATCTTCAGAATTATAATTTTTTATTTGTGAATGAAAATTTAACAAACATGCAGATTTTGATTGGTAATATTTTAATGCCATACATGACCATTCATCAATTTGACTTTCAAGCTCTTTAAAAATCTTTGAATCAAACATATAAAGTTCGCAATCTGTTAATGCTTCAATATTTACAGAAGACTTATCAGTTTGATTATAACTAAATAAGTCAAGAAAAAAAGATCCCTCTTCGAAAAAATGGTGTGTTATATCATTTCCATTTTTATCTGGAGCATAACTTCTAAGCAGACCATTTTCAACAAAACCTATAAAATCATTAGATTGACCTTGTTGACAAAGTAACTCACCTTTTTTTATTTTTTTTAATTGTAAATGTTGTATTAAAACTATGCGATCTCTNTCTGATAGCTTAATANACTTTTCTATTTCATTGAAAATTTTCATANTANAATTTATACTNTTATNTTCAATTTTNAAGTTAAAATATGTTACAAACTTAAATTATTAGGTTAATAAGTAAAATAACATCTAAAATACTTATACCGTTATCCTGATTTATATCAGCTATTTCTCTGTAATCTCCATCTTCAAGAATAAGATTAATAACNAGGATAATATCTTGAATATTGATTTGCAGATCATCATTAACATCNCCTAATAAAAAATTGTTATTAAATGAAAGTAATTGATAAGAATCAATATCATTAGATGGGTATATTTTTAAAATATAATTTTGAAATGATGAATCAATATTNATATNTATATTTTCGGAACTTAAAGAATTTATATATATCTCATCTATTGAAAGTATATTTTGGTTCTCATCTAATAATTCATAAACAAAACTTTGACTTATCCATCCCTGATTATAAATATCAACATTTATGTTATCTGAATTTAATTCTATTTGGTAATTATCANCATAAGAACCAAATAAATCATAGATTTTAAAAGAAAATACATTCGGATAGAGATTTTCTATTCTTTCAGACCTNTANACTGTCACAGGTATTACATTATTTTCCTTAACATTTAAATGCCAAACAGTTTCATTATTACTATTAACTTCAATTACATTTCCAGTTCTTCCAGCAGAAATTAGCGTGTTGCTATTATTTAAACGATCACATTCACCTCTAGATAAAGTTAACATTTCTGCTGGTAATATATGCTCCCATATGAGTTCTGCTTCCAAATTTTCATTATATGAAATTTCAACACAACGTGATAATTCTGGAATTTTATCTCTTCCATTATCAAAGAAAATAATATTTTTATCATTTGTNACCTGAACTGAATGTTGATGTGAAAAATCAAAACTATCATCAAAGTATACTGTTTCCATAAAATCAGGAACACCCATATTCCATAAAATTTGCTTNGTNTTATAATCTATAGCTGTTACTCGACTTAAATTTCTAATGGATATAAAAACAATATCTAACTCTTCATCATAATAAACAGAATTTGAGTGAGTCCAGTCAAATGTTGGATTACCACCAAAATCCCATTGTGCCATCCATATATCAACCCATTTTGGATTATATTCATCAAGTGATAGAAAATCAAATGTACTCCATTCCCATATGATATTACCTGAACTATCAACCTCAATAAATCTATCTCCTAACCAAGATATTATATCAGGATATTCTGGATCACACTCTTCTGGACATGGATGAGCTTGAATTTCTGCATCTATAAAAAAATATGTATCTCTATTTGTTTTATGAATTGAATGATGAATATCAAATTCATTTGAGGTTTCAAATGTAATATCACTATTTAAATTAAATTCGTATCCTATTCCAGGTGCAAAACCTACTATGTTACCATTATCTAAAAATTGAGTAGCCAATATTCTATTTAAACTAAAATTATCATTATTTGAAAACCAAACAGGGTTTCCAAATTTATCAATCGCTGCTGAAAAATTTAAACTTTCATAATCAAGTAAGGTTATACCATCTTGATATTGATTTTCATCAATTTCTAGTACAGTAACATTTGAAGGATAATCTTCATGTAAACTATTAATTGTGAAATAATTTTCATCAAAACATCTAATAATCTCATCATACTGATTAATACCGCATACATTCCAAGAATAACTTTCTCCCCAATTAAAACCATCAATTATAGTAGAATTTAATATGGATTCAAAAACAAGCTGATTATCATTGAAATTGATTTTATAGTTAACTGCTTTATTTATTTGTGGCCATTTAAAGAAAATCTGATTTTGATTCAAAAAAGTTTGATTTAGTGGTAAAAATTGATTTCCTAAAACTAAATTGAATAAAAGAAGGTATAAATATATCTTTATAGCATATTTCATAAATAAAATATATAGTAATTTTATTATTGGCAAAAGTTGTTTTGCATATTGTTACGATATCTAATCAAATACTACATCAGATATAAATATATTAGTTTGCCTTTTATTTTTGGTATTATTATTAGAAGAATAAACTAGTTTTGTACCATCTTTTGAAAAAACTGGAAAAGAATCAAATGTTTTATTATTTGTTAGTCTGGTAATTTTACCCGTTTTAATTTCCATTAAGTATAGCTCAAAATTTGGTCCATATGAATCGAACTCATCTAACCAATCATCCATATTTGAAGAAAAAACAATATAATCACCAGTTGGATGCCAGGANGGAGACCAATTAGTTGCACCATTGTTAGTTAGCTGAATTTTGTTACTTCCATCTCTATTAGCAATATATATATCGAGAGGTACAGATTCAATATAACTTTTGCTTAAATTGTTTTTCCACTTAGTAATATCTTCTTCATTTTTTGGATACCACGCTCTCCATACAATTTTATTTCCATCTGGTGAATAAAAAGCTCCCCCATCATAACCAAAAGTATTAGTAATTCTTTTTAAATTATTACCATCATAATCCATTTCGTATAAATCTATATCACCATTTCTTAAAGAAGTAAAAATGATTTTTTCTTCATATGGATGTACGGTTGCTTCTGCGTCGTAACCAATAGAATTAGTTAAATTTTTCAATTTCTGATCTTTGGATAAACGATAAATTTCAAAATTTCTCAAAGGCCATATATATTTTCTAGGGTTAGGATCTTTATATACTAAAGGACATTGCACACCATCTTGAAGTGTTGAAGAAAAAAATATATATTCATCATTTAGTGAAAAATAAGAACATGTAAATGCTCCATCTGTTTGAGGAATAGGCTTTATATCTTCACCATCAATGGTCATTGTATAAATCTTATCACAAGTATTTCCATCTCTTTTTGACTGAAATATTAAACTTTTATCATCACTAGAAAAATAAGCTTCACCATTATCACCATTTTCTGTTAATTGTTTAGTATTTTTTAATTTAAATGATAGCTCACTATTGCTTTGTGTTGAACATGAAAAAAATAAAATTAAAATTGATATGATTATAATTTGATTCATAAAATTAAAAAGTTACCTGCGTTGTGATTTGTTTACCATCTCTCAATACAATAATTTCTACTTTATCACCTTTATTATATTCAGATAGTCTATGCATATATTCATAAATATCACTAACTGATTTATTATCAATCTTTATTATAATATCTCCATCTTTTATACCACCTAAATCAGCTGGTTTTTCAGGTAATACCGCATCAACTCTAAGTCCTTTAGTTTTATTGTAAACATAATCTGGCATAATACCTAATGTCACCTTAAATCTACTAGGCATACTTTCTTGGCTTTTTGGTCCTGACTCTTGAAAGTTTACTTTGGGTTTAATATCAATTGTTTTAATAAGATTAAAGATGAGCTCTTTTATTAAATGCATCCCATTATAATTTAGTTTATCGTAATCATCAAAAGGTGTATGATAATCTGTATGGCCACCTGTAAAGAAAAATAAAACAGGTACATCATTTACATAAAAACTGGAATGGTCTGATGGGCCATAACCTTTTGCATCAAATGCATAGTCTAATGAGGAGTCTTCAAAAGCACTAACTAAATATGATTCTAATTCTAAGCCTGTTTTAGTACCACTCACATTTAGTATTTTTTCAGGTTTCAATTTTCCTACCATATCAAAATTAATCATTGTTTGAATGTTTTTATTTTCAATTAAACTACTATTTACAAAAAATTTAGAACCAATTAATCCCATTTCTTCAGCACCAAATGCTATAAATATAACTGACCTCTTATTGTTTATTTTTTTAAATGACTTTGCTAATTCAATTACTATTGAAACACCAGACGC
This sequence comes from Fidelibacterota bacterium, assembly GCA_002701185.1. Taxonomy (GTDB): domain Bacteria; phylum Fidelibacterota; class Marinisomatia; order SCGC-AAA003-L08; family D37C17; genus TMED6. The sequence continues at coordinate 6,233 of NZRW01000077.1, read as the reverse complement.
ATTGTCATCTGCACCATTGTGTACTTCATTTATATGTGGTCTTCTAGAACCAGACTTATCACCCCCATATCCTAAATGATCATAATGAGCGCCAATAATGATATATTCGTCTTTTAGTTCTGGATCGTTACCAAATTTTACGCCAATAACATTTTGAGTTTCTTTTGTATTAAACTTAATATCTGTATCTACAATTAAATCTTTATAAATGTTGAAAGATTGAAAATCCTTACTTATTTCAGATTCTAGTCCTTTTATTGTTTTATTTTCTGATTTTAATATTTGATTAGCTAAATCTCTCTTTATATGAATAATCGGAATACCTAAATCTTGCTGATTTTGATCATATGTTAATTCAATCAAATTATCATCCGCATCAAAATTGGTACCGGATACAAAAATTACACCGGCTGCAAAATTATCTTTTGCATTAAGAACTTTTTTTCTCAAAGATAAATGCTCTGAAAAATTACCATGTGGATTATCACCATCTGGAGACCCTCTTAANATCATGACCCATTTATCTTTTACATCTTTTCCTTCAAAATCATTCCAATACATTGTTTCATTATCAATGATAAATCCATATCCTGCAAAAAATATTTGTGCTGATAATGATGTATTCATTCCAAAAGATAATGGTATATAATCTTTTTTAGCTTCGTATATCTTATTATTAAAAATTAACTTATTCTTATCACCAAGCTCNACTGATGAAATAATTTCAAAATATTGAAACCCATCATCTGCCATTAAGGTCAAGTCAGNTTTGTTAAATTCATTTTTTATATATTGTGCAGCTAATTGACCACCTTTTGAAGCAGGATATCTACCTTCAAGCTCGTCAGAGGCTAAATATTTTACGTGCTGTTTTAAACTATTTTCACTTTTNGAGCCATTAAAGATTGTGCANCTAGTAAAAATACTAGCTANAATTAATAAGTAAGCGTATTTCATTTTCANCTCCTATACTATTGGCAAATAATACCAATAANCATTTCCATNTCAGTAATATGATTAACTATCTTTTCTTGCTTGTATGAAACTTTTAACAAAACATATAATTGTATATANACAAACTAATTGCATCCCACTTACTCTAATAATACCCCATAAATCATTTGCATCAATTCTCTTATTTAGCGGCATAAATAAAGCTGCTATTACAATTATTAATAAAGCCAAGATAATATGAGCAAAAACTTTATTATTTTTATCATACAGAAGATAACAAATACCAATTAAAATTGAAAAGATTGAAGGTATTAGTGCTGTTGGTGATAAAGTAATTACATAACTAGTCATGCTTATAATTACTAAAAATATTATCGATAAAAGTGTTGCTTTTTTTGGACTTAAAATCATTTTTTTCCTTTTTTTTATTTACATATTGGGGTTGATAAAATCATTTCAAACCATAATATGTAAGAGTTAAATACAATCTAATTATCTTTTGTTTTTAAAACAAAAAATGTACCAATTAGTGACAATAATATTGATATGAAAAATATATTAATGGGTAGATTAAATGAAAACAAACTGATACTGAACAGAGTACCTTCAAATGGTATCAACAAAATTGAGAGTATGGTAGCAATCCACATTGATAGTAAAATAATTAATTTAGATTTAAATGAAATAACATTATCTTCAATGTAAGATTTGATTGGTTTACCATAATATGGATTATTAACAATTTTATTATAAAAATGGTCTGAAGAATGCATAAAAAAATACGCAGAAATTATCATAAATATTGTTCCAGGTAAAATTGGTAAATAATAACCTAAAAGTCCAATAATAAAAAAAGTGAAACCAAATATAAAATATAATTTTTTTGTTATAAATCTCATTTTAAACTCAACCAATTAATTAGGAATTATAAAATCATATATTAATGATACATGAGCTGATTCACCCAATTCTCCATAATATTGATAAGGCCATAATTTTATATATCTAGGATCGTTTTCAGGAGGTAGCTTTACTATGAACTGTTTTTGTGTATAATTAAAATAATAACTATTATCTATATCAAACCAACCCCAATTTTCTAAAATATGACTACCTTCATCTTCCGTATACGCATCTTCTGGATCTTCGTGGATTCCAAGTTGATATATATTATTAAGTATACTATCTTGGATAAATGTTAAATCACTTGAAAATTCAATCATTTCATTAAATGAGTCACAATCCCATATCTCTTCAAACATGACTGCTCCTCCATTTGCGGGTCCAGATAAACCACTATTTGTTCTAAAATGATTTCTCATCATTGCTATATCCCAATCATAAGAAGATTGAGCTTGCTCATCAGTTAAACTACCTATCTCTACAAAACCTGTATCAGTAACTGAGAAATAGTTCCATTCAGTAAAACTTGTAGCAATGATTGTTTCTTCAATACCATTTATACTGCAAATAGAGTTATCTTCTTTCTCACATGATGTAAAAAAGGTTAATAAAACAAATAAAAATGTAATTTTTTTAAAAATCATAATTGTATGCCATCTCCATAAATAATGTTCTTCCAGGATTTTGAAATGTACTATCTTCAAAATTGGTGTAATCAAATAAATTGTTTATTGCTAGTTTTAGTTTAATATTTTTAGTTATTGAATTTTTTCCAAAACCNTTTTTGACTATTGATAAATTTGTTTGGTANAAGCTAGGAATATATGTTTGTTGCCCAGATGTCGGAGCAGTTATGGTTTTATTTCCATAATAACTTAGAGTACTTAAAAATGAAAAATTATTTTTAAAATTCTTACTCAAATTAATATTAACAGTATGCTCGCTTATATCAGGTAATCTCAAGTATTCTATCTCATCAATAACTCTAGAAAAATTATANTTGAACTCAAAATTAAAACCATTTAAATTTCTATTATAACTTGTTTCTAATGAGTTGACGGAAGTTTTNCTATAATTCTCATAATAAAAATCACCATTTTCAAATCTCTTTTCAGCTATCATATTATCAATTAAATTTCTTTGCAGTACAATCATAAAATTTGANTTAGGATTTAATTTTTGAAAAGAAAAGCTAAAATTAAANGAATTTTCAGGTTCCAAATCAGGATTTCCTCTTACTTCAAAAGCGTCATAATGATTCCAATCATAGTATAACTCATAAATATTTGGNACTCTATAACCCTGACCAACATTCATTCTAAAATGATTATTATTTATACTATATTTTGAAGTAAACTGAGATGTTAATCGATTTTCAAATTGATTATGACCAGTATAGCGACTTCCTATAAATAAATTTAAATACTTAGATACTGTATATTGAGATTGAACAAAAAGAGCATAAGAATTAAANCTTTTAAAATCTAAATCACCTAATTCAGATTCAAGTAACACAATATCATCAACAATAATATCAAAACTTTCACCTTTTTCATTTATAATGTCTATACCTAGAGTATAACTTAANTTNTTCTTAAATAAGTATAATAAAGATGAAATTTGTTCAACAGTGTGTTTGGTCCAATCATAGAACATATCATCATTAATNCTATTATAGTCAGAATCTATAACATGATATTTATTATATTGATCATATGTATATGAAAAATTATAATGACCATTCATNAATGATAAATGATTCTTTTCTTTNAATTTTANTGANTAAGATTCATATCGCTTTCTATCATTTTGTTCTGGCATAACAAATGGTTCTGAAGTTAGAAATCTATACCAATCATGTCTATAATAATTTCCTGAGAGNTCAATCATTAAATCTTCTTTATTAAATTTAAAAGACTGAGAAAAATTATAATCTTTAAAATTCCTTTTTCGTAAAGATAAGCTATCAATAGATTCAAATTTATAGCCATCAGATGATTTATAAAGAAAATTAGTTTTAGATGAAATTTTATTTAAAAAAGTATTAAGTGTGAAAGAATTGTTAATTGAATTATAGTTTCCATACTTAAGGTTTAAATTAATTTTATTTTTATCTGAAAGAGTAGGCTTTGTTATNATATTAATTACCCCACCAATAGCATTTGAGCCATATAAAGTTGAAGCATTACCTTTTAAAATTTCTATTCTTTGTATTTGATTAGAATCAAATCTCGAAAAATCTATATTTCCTACAGTATTTCCAGCTATTCTATCTCCATCAATGAGTATTAATATATATTCACTATCTAAACCTTGTATCTTAAGGTTAGTTCCATGATAATCAGGACTAAACATAATATTTGGAATGATTGTTTGTAATGATTGATAGAAATCTATTGATGCTGCAGACTCTAAATCTTTTTCAGAAATAACATATGTAAGAATTGGTGAATCAGATACTCGAGTTTCTTTTCTACTAGATGTAATTTCTACAACGTCAGCAAACAACATATCCTTTTCTAAATAAACTTTCTTGGNTATAGATAATAGAGGTAAAACCTTATCTTTATAACTAATATGTTTAAAAATAATAGAATCTATTTCGTTGCTATAGATTACTGAAAATTGTCCATCTAAATTAGATTTTCCTAATTTTTCTTGATTAGACATAAGGATAATGCTGACATTTGAAATAGGATTCCCACTTTCTTTATCCAATAAAAATCCTTCTAAATTTTGTGCAGAAAAGATGAGCGAAGAGAAAAATACTAGTACTACTATTAACATACGACTACTTTATAAAATTTATTAACTGAGTTTCAATGTTTTGACCAGATGAAACTTTAAGTATATAAATACCTGTTTGGTAAGCAGAAGCATCCCAGTTAAAAATATATGAACCTGGTAAAGTATAATCACTATATAAAGTTGAAACTTTTTTTCCAGATAAATCAAATATCTCAATATCTAGAAATTCAAAAGTTGATATACTAATCCCAATATTGATATTAGGATTAAAAGGATTAGGATAAGCACTTTTAATTAATGAGTTTTGGGGAATTTCTTTAATTTGGTTATTTAGNATATATTCACAACAATCACCAGCCTCTCCATTACAATTATCNTCGCAAGAAATTGTTGCATTAATATTATAATTTAATGCCTGAGGGTCTGTGCAACCTGTACAGGATTGATTCCATTCTGGGTTAAATAAACAAAATTCATAATCACCAGGCTCATAAGCTCCTCCTGGACCAATCCACCAACATCCATCATTCTCGCAATCACTTTGTGAGATGTCAAAATTTGGAATATGATCACTTAAACAATAACAATANGGTTGCCAGCATTCCTGACAATCATCAAGCACAAAACCTTCTGGACATTGAGAAAAAATAGCTGAGAAAATAAATATAATATATANNATANATTTCATATACATAATATACAAAGTCGACTACTAATTCGAAAAGTCAAATTTTACGTTTAATTAAAAAAATTGCTCTACTTTGGATAAAAAAATAAATTCATTAAATTTTGACATGCAAAATTTATTGATAGCACCATTTATCATTTTACCATTTCTGATCAATACAGATTTTAGTGACCCTACCCTGATTGTAAGGAGAACATCATTATTTGTAATGCTATTTGGTATTTTATCAATCTTTCATTTATATAAAATAAAAATAAATAATATTTCAAAAACTCAAACAATTTGGGTTTTAATATTTATCTCATATTTATTATTCTCATTAATTAGCTCTTATTTTGTTTCTCAAAATTTTATTGAATCATTATGGGGTTTAATGTACATGTTGGGCTGGCTTTGTGTTGGTATTACTTTTTTCTTATATGCTCAAAAACATAATCTAAGTAATATTTTAATTGCTACTTCTTATGTTGGTGGAATTATATCTTTCTTATCAATCTTGCAAGCTTTCAATTTTTTAAACATTGAAAACCTTTCCTCAACNAGTGGTAGTTTTTTTAATAGAAACTTCTGGGGTATGTATTTATGTTTTTTAATTCCTGCTTCAGCATACTCAATTATTAAATTTGATGATTTAAGAAATAAAACTATTCATACATTANTTTTTACATTTTCGTTTTGTTCTTTAATACATNGTAGNTCAAGAGCAGCATGGTTAGCAATTTTTTCAGGATTTATTTTATTGCTAATAATTCATCATAAATCAATTTTTAATTATTTTAGCAATATTTTTAAATCAAAAACATATTTCAAAACATTATGGATAATACCAGTGCTAGTTGGACTTTTTGTTATTATTGAACCNGATGNNGAGAATGTTCCAACTTACAAAAAGTCNGTTTGGTCAACTTTNACATCATCAACAAAGGATGGCTTTATTGAT
>NZRW01000076.1 GCA_002701185.1 Fidelibacterota bacterium | reverse complement strand
TCATCATAACTCATATTTTGATTTGCATCTATAAAAGGCTCACCATTATCCCACTTTTGATTTCCGGTCAATAATTCTTTGTAATTAACTAGAGCTTTGTCTTTGTCACCATCACTGGCATAAATTGATTGAATAAAATTTATTTGAGAGGAAAAAAATGATAATTTTTTATATTCTAGATTAATAATTTTGTAGTCCGATTCACTAGATTTCTTCATAGCTAAATTGTACATTTCTCTAGTAGAGTTAAAGTCGTCAAACTTCTTNAAAACTTTACCTAAATTGAAGTAAAAAAATGCATCACATGACTCTTTGTCTTTATTTTTCTTAGCCATATTGTGAGCAATTTCATAATCTCCATTATTATATCTATTTGAAATAATACTATCTATTTCTGAGCATGTATANCCACGGCTTANNCATAAGCTTGATAAAAGAGTAAAAAAAAGTATGTATCTAAATTTCATATAAAACCTTTAATATTTTACGTGCTGAAGGCGGGATTTGAACCCGCACGAGATTATATCTCACTGCCCCCTCAAGACAGCGTGTATACCAGTTCCACCACTTCAGCTAAATTATTCAGAATCAGTTGGTAATGGTATTCCTTCATTATTATTAGTATCAATTTGATTATTAACTGCTGGTAAAGCCTTATCAACAGCATCAAATCTCTCAATATCTTCTGATTTACCAAACCATTGTATTGAAATTGCTAAAACCATAAAAATAGCAGCTAGTGTAGTAGTAATTCTAACCAAAAGTTTATCTGCACCTTCGCTACCAAAGGCTTGATTCATGGTATTNCCACCCATAGCAGCACCCATATCACCTTGCCCAGATTGAAGTAGNATAATTCCTATTAAAAGAATAGAAACTAACACTAATAAAAAAACTAAAATACTATATAACATCTAAACGNTCTCCTTCATAAAATTATATATATGTAAAAAATGCTTNGCATCAAGTGATGCGCCACCAATTAAAAAACCATCTACATCAGATAATGCTATTAATTCTTTNGCATTATTTCTATTTACGCTACCACCATATAATATAGATATTTTTTGTCCATCAAAACCAATATCATTTAAAATATTTCTAATCATTCTATGTGATTCGNTAATCATTTCAGATGTTGCNGTCTTTCCANTTCCAATAGCCCATACAGGTTCATATGCAANNATAAAATTTNTTTCTNTNATATTTNAAAGACCTATTGATAACTGCTCTCTTAAGGTTTCTTCAATTAAATTTTCTGATCTTTGTTCTAATGTTTCTCCAATGCAAAAAATTGGAATGAAACCATTTGATAATAAAGTTTTATTTTTATCATTAATTTGTTCATTAGACTCATTATAATAAGCTCTTCTCTCTGAATGTCCAACAATTACATAATTAACTTTAGCATCCTTAAGCATATCTATTGATATTTCACCAGTATATGCACCCGATTCATTTTCATTTACATTTTGAGCTGCTATTTTAATATTTGAATTTAAATCTAAAGATAAAGAAACTGCATTATTTAATACAGTAAATGGAGGAGCTACAATAACATCAATCATTTCATTTTTAGAAAATTGATTTTCTTTAAGAGCATTAAAATATTCTGTTAAACTAGATTTGGTACCTAAGTTCATTTTGAAATTAGCTATACAATATTTCATTCTATTTTTCATTATTCTCCAATGCTAATAGTGCGGGTAACTTTTTTCCAGACAATAATTCTAAGGAAGCTCCCCCACCTGTAGAAATATGAGTGAAAGTATTAAATTGTGAGAACTTTTTAGCTGCGGCAGCTGTATCTCCACCTCCCAAAATTGATATTACTCCATTATTAGATAATTCTTCAATAATTCTACATATTTGTTGTGTTCCTGTTCCAAAATATGGATTTTCACTTACACCTAATGGTCCATTCCAAAGTATAGTCTCAGATTCGGATAAAATTTGACTATAATGCATTGTTGTTTCAGGACCTATATCAAAACATCCATCTTTAGAATTAATATTTTCAATTGTCTTCATATCAATATTTTCAAAATCATCTATTGATGTTGATACTACAAAGTCATAAGGTAGTATTATACTTTTATTTAATTTATCTGATAATTCTAGTAAAGACTTAGCGCAATCAATATCTTGATCATTTAATAAGGGTGAATCTATATCATACCCTTTTACCTTTAAAAAAGGAAAAGATAATGCGCCACCAACAATTAAATTATCCGATTGTTTTAAAAAGTTTTCGATAAGTTCGATCTTACCTTTTATTTTGGCTCCACCCATTACAACTGTAAAAGGTCTAATTGGATCTGTTATTTCATGAGATAAGTATTTTAATTCTTTTTTCATAAGAAAGCCAATATCACATTCATCGAAAAAATTAACGATACCAACATTTGAAGCATGCTCTCTATGTGCTGTCCCAAAAGCATCATTAATATACACATCACCATGAAATGATAAAGTTTTAGAAAAATCTAAACAATTTTCTAATTCTCCAGAATGAAACCTTAAATTTTCCAGCAAATGAATTTGACCCTTTTCAAGAGTTGTAGATTTTAATAAAGCTTTGTCTGATATACAATCATCAGAGAAAAGAACTTCTTTATTTAATAATTCAGTTAACTTTTCAGCTACAGGTAGCAAACTAAAATTTTCATCAAATCCATTTGGTCTACCTAAATGTGACATTAATGTAATTGATGCGCCTTGATCTATACAATAATTTATAGTTTTTAAACTTTTTTTAATTCTATAGTCATCTAGAATTTGTCCATTCTCAATAGGCACATTATAGTCAACTCGTATTAAAACTTTTTTATCAGATAAATTTATGTCTTCTATCATGAAACCTCGCTTAATTTAACAGAGACAACATCTGAAACACCTTTTACAGATTGAGTTATCCCATACATATAATGACATTCTTGCATAGTTAATTTATTATGGGTAATTATAATAAATTGAGTTGTTTTTGAAAAACTTTTAATCACATCAGTAAATTTTTTAATATTATTATCATCAAGAGGTGAATCTATCTCATCTAATATACAAAAGGGNCTTGGCTTCTTAAGGTATATAGCAAATAGTATTGCTGTTGCAGATAAAGCTTTTTCTCCAGAGGAAAGCATTTTAAGTGATTTATTTCTTTTGCCTGGAGGTTTAGCTATAATTTCAATATCAGACTCCAATGGATTAGATTCATCTTTTAACTTTAAGAATGATTCTCCACCATCAAAAAACATTGTAAAAGTTTTCTCTAAATTCTTATTTATAAGATTAAATGAATCAATAAATTTTATTTTAGCATCTGAATCAAGATTTTTAATTGTCTTTAATAAAGCTATCTCAGATTCTAACAAATCACTTTTCTGTTCATTTAAAAAATCAAAACGCTCTTTTTCTATATTAAATTCATTTTCTACAGCCATATTTACTGGGCCAATATTTTCAATTGATTTTTTAGTTTTTAAAATTTTATCATTTAAAGAATCTATATTATATCCATCTANATCAATTTTTGATTTTTTAATGTCAATTTTATATTTTTCATTTATGAAATTTTCTATGATTTTCTTCTCATTATTTATGTGATTAATTTTAATTTCTATATTTTGTTTATGAACTATTTTTGCTTCTTTCTGTTGTTGAATAATTAAAATATCATTTTGAATACGCTTTAAATCATTATTGATAGTATTATAATTATTATCTAAATCATTAGACTTAATAATATCATCATTTAAATTATTTTTTAATTTATCTGCTTTTTCTTTTATAGATATTATTTCTTTATCAGTTAGTATATTTTCTTTGTTTAATTTTTCAATATTTTTTTTAAAGTTTTTTGTTTCACTTTTTAACTTATTATGATTTTCAATTATAGATGAAATCCTAAAATCTATACCTTCTTTTTCTTTAGATAATTCAATTTTTTTGATATTTAAATTTTGAAATTCTTCCTCTTTCTTTTGATAGACAATATTATATTTTTCACGTTCTTTTTTTAACTTTTCAATAGTCTTAAGTTTTAAATTGTACTTTAAAGTAAATTGATCAAAGTCTTTTTTAGCTTTGTTTAAATTATTTTTTGCTTCTTTAATTTTAGTTTTAATAGAAGCTTTTTCATTTATTTGTTCTTTTCCATTATCTACACAATATTTACAATTTTTATCATATTTGAACTTCTCTAAGTCCATTAAGTGCTTGTTTAAGTTTTCAAGATTTTTATCATAGAAAGTTTGTTCATTTTTTAAATCAGATACTTTTCTAAATAAGTCATATTGATCATTATTTGCATTATTTAATGAAATATACAAATCATCGTTCTTTTTCTTAAAATCATCTAAATCTTGTTTAGATTTAATGTGTATCTTTTCATGTTTACTAATTAATGGAAGTATATTTTTTAGATCTTCTTTTAGAGTTATTAGTTTTTCATTGAAATGCGCCTCATTAATATCTGTTTGCGAAAGTTGATCTTTGTAGTATTCAATTTGATTGTTATTATATTTCTGTTTTTCATTGAGCTTGATAATGTCGGAGTTATATTTAAATAATGAATCTTTATTTAAATCAACTTTTTCTTTAATANTTTTGATATCCATTGTTAATTTATTTAAAGCTGATTCTTTTACCTTAACCTTATCACTTGCATTTTTAATTTTATCTTCTATTTCTGATTCATTAACATTACTCAACTTAAATGTATCTTTTAATGGAGTTTCTTTATCAGATAAATCTAAAAGCTTTAAAGAGGCTAGGCGTATCTCATCGTTCATTAATTCTTCTTTTAATACAGAATGTCTTTTAAATCTTTTCATTTGAAGATTTAAGGTCTTCATATTTTTATCAATCTCAAAAATGATGTCACTTACTCTTTCAAGATCTCTTTTTACACCTTTAAGTTTATTGAGCGTATTTTTTCTTTGTTGATTATAATTACTTATTCCAGCAGCTTCATCAAGCATTTTTTTAAAATTAGAATTATCATTTGAAAGAATATTTTCAATCATCTTAAGTTCAATAACAGAGTATGCATCTGAACTCATACCAGTATCAACAAAAAGTTCATAAATATCTTTTAATCTACATGAATTTTTATTGATGTAGTACTCACTTTCACCACTTCTAAATAATTTTCTACAAATTTCAACTTCAGTATATTCTAAAGGAAGCTTTTTTCTATCATTCTCTATTGTAAGTATTACTTGACAAAAATTGATTGGCTTTATTTTAGAGGTACCATTAAAAATTACATCCTCCATTTTATTTGACCTAAGCATTGATTTTTTTTGTTCTCCAAGAACCCATCTTACTGCATCAATAATATTTGTTTTACCACATCCGTTTGGACCAACAATAGATGTAACACCACGCTCTAAACTAATTGTAGTTTTATTTAAAAATGATTTGAAACCTTGTAACTGAATTTTTTTGATATACATTGCTAGTAATTAATCAACTTCCTCATANTCGGCATCGATAATTGTATTATTAGTTTTTTTAGATTGAGAGGTTGTTTTTTTTACTTTGTTAAACTTTATTTTATTGAAAACTTTCATAATAATGACAAAAATAATGATTGGTAATAGTAAATATTTTGCAAACAGAAATATTAATGTTAGTACAAATAATAAAATGATGGTAAATCTAAAAGTTCTTATTAANTGATACATCAAAAACTCTTTATAGGATTATAATATTTTTTACCTTTTATTGGTTCTTTTAGAAAATCCATTATNCCATTTAAGTCTTCAGGATTATTTACAAAATCGATTTCGTTAGTATTGATAATTAACAAAGGACCCTTATCATATCTAAAAAAATATTCATTATAAACTTGATTTAATGATTCAATATAGTCTGGGTCTATAGTGCTTTCATAAGAACGGCCACGCTTCTTTATATTTGCCATTAATTTTTCAGTATCAGCTTGAAGAAAAATTGCTAAATCTGGATAAACTATATCTTTTTCTAGGATTTTTGCTATAGAATCATATAAAGCCATTTCTCTATCATTTAAGTTCAAGCAAGCAAACAATCTATCCTTAATAAACATATAATCAGAAATGATAGTTTTTGAAAAAATATCTACTTGTTTTAAATCTTGATGCTGAGAATATCTAGATAGAAGAAAGAACAATTGNGTTTGGAAAGCATGCTGTTCTTGATTGCTGTAGAAATCTTTCAAAAAAGGGTTTTCTTCAAATTTTTCAAGTACTAATTTAGCTTGAATTTTTTTGGATATTAAATTTGCTAAACTAGTTTTACCAACTCCAATAGTTCCTTCAATTGATATGTTGTAGTATAAAGACGACATATTAACTATACTCCCTAATTTCATCTTCTAAATGTGAAATTTTATCTAAATGCTCTTTTATTGTCATTTTACTATTAGGCAATATATAATCAGAAGCTATATCTGTCCAAGGTTTAAGAACAAATTTTCTAAATTTTATTTTAGGGTGCGGAAGAATTAAATCGTCATTATTTATAATTTCATCATTAAATGATAATATATCTATATCGATAACTCTAGGTTGATATCTTATATTGTTACGAATTCTACCCATTTGTTTTTCAATACTCTTTGTGATATTAAACAAATCAATTGGATTACCATCAAACTTTATCATAATTACTTGATTTAAAAAATAGTCTTGATTTTCATTCTCTAAAGGAGATGTTTCATAAATTTTAGATNTTTTTATTATAGACAAATTAGGTACATCCTTAAGGTTACTTATAACTTTCATAAGATTATTAGCCTTATCTCCAATATTTGATCCTAATCCTAAGAAAATACTCATTTATTAAATTCTAATTCTACATTAATAAAATCTTTNTTTTCATCTATACTAATTGATGGTTTTCTAATATTAATTTTTATGTGATAAACATTCTTAAAATGATTAGAAATATCATCAATAATCNTTTGAGCTAATGTTTCTAAAAGATTAAATCTAGTTTTATTAAATCTTTTTTTAATACAATTATATAAATCTATATAGTCTATTGATTTATTGATATCATCATCAAATGTATTTAAGTGAAAGGANATTTCTAAATCTACCTTAAAGTTCTGTCCATCTATTTTCTCATAGTCATTAACGCCATGATATCCAAAGAAAGATAGTTTTTCTAATTTTATAGTTTTTTTAGTATATAGAGACATTTACAGCTTGAGGACCACGCTGACTTTCTTCCGTATCGAATTTAACTTTAGTTCCAGTAGAAATGGATTGGCCTGCTCTAATATTTTTAGCGTTTAAGAAATAGTCTTCTCCATCATCACCCTNAATAAAACCCCATCCATTANCTCTATTCCAAACTTTAATTTTACCTGTTAGCATAATTAACCTTTTTTAGTTTTAAATCCAACCTCTTTATCAAATTCGCTAGGAAAGTCGTAACCATCTCTATCAGGATAATGCATAATAGTATTTATAAAATTCCAAGCAACAAGAAAAACACCATCTACCTTATCTTCTGTTTGAATATCTAAAGGAATAGGATTCCCATTTGAATCGGTTGTTTTTTTAATAAAGATACCTGGATGTTGAACCCAAAGACCTAAATGATCGAGACCTTTTACTAAGTAGTGCCCTGATGATGATTGTATGCCTATTTCTGATAAACATTCATTGTTATTAAAAGATATAAACACTATATCACCAATGATATCTTCAGATTTAAACATGATTAATTTTTTTATTCTTCTTCAGCTTTTAATTTAGATTGAATATCATTTAACTTTATTTCTAAATCATCAATACGCTGCTTTAAAGATTTGTTCTCTTTTTTCAAACGGTTTATATCGTTTTTTGAAGATGATCTGTAGGTAAAGAATCTATCATCTAAATCACTTAAATTTTCACTTATTACTGAGTCTGTATCAAACATAATTACTCTAACATCCTCAATTTCCTGATTTGTACCTTTAAACTCTGAAGCTACATCTCTTTTGAAGGTTGCATTTCTTTTTTTAATTTGAATGGTTGTATCTTGCATTTCTTTGAGTTTACTATTATGACCAATATATCTTAATCTTAATTTTTTTTCTTTAACCGAAACAGCGTTAATATTTTCATCTTGTAAATCATTGGTCTGAGCATTTCCCTTAATTCCCTCATCAACAGTGCCTGTTAATTGATTGTAAATAAAGAATATACCAAAAATTGAAAAAGCAACAATAAACCATAAAGCTTTATACTGAATTGGATTAGCAACTGCGTCTTTTGCAGTTTCAAGTGTTTGTTTTAATAAAGACTGTTCTTCAAGAGCTTCAGTTATTTCATTTTCTTTAACATAACCCATTTCGATTAATGTTTGCCCTAAGGGTCTATCACCTTGTTCTTTAAGGGCGTTATCAAGCTGTTTCTTAGTTATATACTTTCTTTTTATTAAGATGTCACCAATTTTTTTTATCTCTTTAGCCATTTAATTACAGTCCTATATTTATTGTTCTAATTTTTTGAGTTTTTCTTCCCACTCAGATAACTTATTCTTTTTTGAAGATGGTTTCTTTCCTTTTTTATCTATACCACTTAAATACTCAGACCTCTTTTTTTCCTTATCTTTAAGGGCTTTAAAAAGGTTTGTCATCTCTTCATTAAAATCATCAATCGTAGTATTTAACCTTGAAATTAATTCTTTTTTCAATGGTTCCCCATAGTTTGAACCAATAACATCCATAAGGTTATCGAACTTATCTTCTAAATACTTAATTCTGTCATCTTTTTTATTAAAATTCATGTCTTTAATTTTTAAAAACTATTACAATCATACAAATCATTTTTTTTATCAAGCAGTTTCATTTTCATCTATTATGGAACTATCTGATTCATGATCATCTTTTCTAGTAAAGAAAAATTTATAAAAATCGGTACTATTATAGAGTATGATATAACTGATAACTGCTGAAATTAAAGCAATAAAAGTCACAACAAAACCACCCACTCCAAATAAAAATGAACATAAACTTATAAGAAAAACTTTTAACTTTTCATCTAAATTGAAATCTTTGACTAGGTTTGAAATAACATAAAAAGAAACAAACAATGCTAAACCTATCATAAATACTACATTATCTGATGAAAAATATTGAACTGCAGAAGTTAAAGTTAGGGTAAAAAAAGAACAAAAAATTATCAACTTTAAATTTTTACTATCATCTTTCTGTTCTGATGTTACATCTGTAACAAGAATTGTAGTTACAAAAAAATTGAGTAATAATTTTATTATATATACTAGTACTGATATCATATTAATTAATAGTTTTAAATCTTATTTTGAATTTACTGATATTTAATAAAGAAAGTAAAGGAGTTCCAAGTATCTGATAATCTGGTACAAAACCCCAAAACCTTGAATCCAAACTATTATCTCTATTATCTCCTATAAAAAGATAATAATCGGATAAAACTTCATAACTTTCTAATTCTGATAAATATTCGTTATTTATCATAAGTTTTTCATAAATATATTTATCAACATAATCTTTGTAAAAGTTTAAACCAAATAAAAATGCAGAACCATCATAATCATTTTTTATAATAAGATTAATTTCATTTTCACTAAAATCATTTATAAATGATTTATAAATATTATCATTTACCAGATCATACTCATCAATAACTCTGTCTTGATTTAAATCTATAGATTTAACTAATGTAATATCATTTTCAAAATTATACAGAAATGGGTTTTCATAAATATTCCAAGGATTATCCTTTTTATTAAGTTTATTTTGTTGCTTTAAATCTGCTTTGATATTATGATAATTATCACGCTGCTTAGCTGGATTTGGAAATAGCTTATATCTTAGAATGCCACTAATTTGAGCTACTGATTCAGGGTCTTCCATAACAAATTCAACACCATCGAGTGTAACCTTATTTCCATCTTGAACCAGCAAAGTAATAAAAGAAATCCATTCATTTTTATCTAAATACCAATCCTTTGGTATAATTTTCATACCTTTGTGTGGAACTATAAATGGTTTTATATTATCAGTATTACCATCAAAGTAAGGATAAATTGTACCCATTAAGTACTGTTCTTGAATTGTTGGATAATCTCTATTATTACTACTATAAACAAAATTTGATTTATAAGGATTCAGCTGGTAATCTTTATCAAGCAAAATAGTAGATTTTGATTTAAANAATGNATCATATACATTTGCTTGATTTTTTACTGTAAACTGAGCTTTTCGTAAAGCAACTTGAAATCTTCTGCTATTCTCAGAATTGATTAAATTATAGTCTGATTGATTAATCCAACCATCACCATTTAAATCAGCCTCACGAAAAGTAACATACTTTGCATTATCTGGAAATGGCATAATATCNTTATTTACTATTATTTCTCCATTTAATATTGAAACTGTATCATTTGGAATTCCAATACATCTTTTAACATATTTTTGGAAAGGATCTCTTGGGTATTCAAACATAGCCACATCACCATTTTCAATAGTCTTAAAGCCTGGAAGTCTCGTATAAGGAATGTCAAAACCTATTCGAGTGTATGGAATACCAATCCAGTTTGGCGTTCTCATTCCATAAGTAAATTTATTGCCAATTAAAAGATCTCCCACCAGTATTTCATTTTCCATTGAACCAGTAGGCACAACATAAATTTCAATTAATGTTGACTTAACAGTAAAAGCAATAACTATTAATAAAAATAATATTTGAGCTTCTTTAAGATATTTTTTGAAATCAATCTTCATTTAAAAACCTAAAGCTGATGCGCCCCTCCTGCTGTCTGCAGCACCAGAGAATATATAACTTTTAACTTTAGATGAATCTTCTAAAGTTCTTATTTTTATACAGTTAGCTTCGCCAATACTTGTTCTATTTGATATGCTATGACCCTTTAATCTAAGCTCATCTAAGGTTTCTTTAGAAAAATTTAATGGTTCAAAATACACAACATCTGGTAACCATTGATGATGGAAACGAGATTGTTCAATAGCATTTTTAATAGACATCTTTTGATCAATAACATTTAAAATAACTTGAGCTACAGTAGTTATAATTGTTGACCCACCAGGTGATCCAACNACCAAAAATAACTCGCCCTGCGGATCTTCTACAATCGTAGGCGTCATTGAGCTGAGCATTCTTTTATTTGGTTCAATAGAGTTTAACTTATTTCCTATTAAACCATATTTATTTGGATGTCCAGGCTTACTTGAAAAATCATCCATTTCGTTATTAAGTAAGAAACCCGAATCATCAACAACAATTCCATTACCAAACCATCCATTTACTGTTGTTGTAACACTGACTGCATTACCCCATTTATCAACTACTGAATAGTGTGTAGTTTCCTCAGATTCATAATACATTAAATTACCCTCTTGAACATCAGATGACTTTCTAGCTTTAGTCAAATCAACTTCTGACCATCTACTTTTAGAGTATTCATCTGAAATAAGTTCTTTAATTGGTATGTCATTAAAGTCTGAATCACCTAAATACACAGAACGATCAGAATAAACATTACGCTCTGCCTCAACGATGTAATGAATATAATCAGAAGAATGATATGGAATCGTATCAAGTCCAATATTTTCTAATTGTTTTAAAATACCTGCTAAGGCAACACCCCCAGAAGATGGTGGTGGCATTGAGTAAACTTTATAATTTTTGTATTCAAACTCTATTGGATTACGCTCAATTGCTTCATAATTTTCTAAATCATCAAGAGTAATGATACCATCTGTTCTTTCCATACACTTGACAATATTCTTTGCAGTTTGACCTTTATAAAAACCATCTCTTCCACTAAAAGCAATTCGTCTTAAAGTGTTTGCTAAATCATGTTGAAAAAAAATCTCTCCTATTTTAAAATCATCTGCTTTTGTGAATATATCTTTAGTTTCAGAATCTTTTGATAAAAAAGATTTATAATAGTTTGAGTTTAAATAAGAACAGTTAAGCGGATCTAATTCAAATCCATATTGAGCTAAATGNATTGAAGGTCTAATAATNTCGTACCAAGGTTTAGAGCCAAATNTTTCATGAGCCATCCACATTCCAGCTACAGAACCTGGTACGCCCGAAGCTAAAGATGTTGACCAACTTTTTCCAGGAATAACATTCAAGCTA
Organism: Fidelibacterota bacterium; assembly: GCA_002701185.1. Classification (GTDB taxonomy): domain Bacteria; phylum Fidelibacterota; class Marinisomatia; order SCGC-AAA003-L08; family D37C17; genus TMED6. Next base: position 2,472 of record NZRW01000076.1, on the reverse strand, counting down.
TCATCAAGAAACATATCTTTACTNGCNCNAGATGGTGCTTTTTCTCTAAAATCTATGGTTGTAACTTTACCATCAGATGTTCTAACAACCATAAATCCACCACCNCCAATATTACCAGCNCCTGGATGAACAACAGCTAAAGCAAAAGATACNCCAATAGCAGCATCAATAGCATTCCCACCATTTTTAAGTATNTCTAAACCAATTTGTGAAGCATATTTATTAGAACTAACTACCATACCATTATAACCAATAGCATCTGGAAATTTTGAAAATGTTAGATTTATAAATAAAGATATAATTAATATAAATTTACATATCATGTTTTGAACCTTCATTTATTAAAACTTTTGACCCATTTTTATCTAATAAGACTGTGACATTATGTATTATGATTTGATTANAANGATCTATNTCTATCAGANTATTTAANCTTTTAATTTCTGAATCAAAATTAACTCTTTTTAAAGGTATTTTACTATTAATTGTTTTTCCATTAATATTTGTATTGACACTGCAGATAAATATTTTATCGTTACTAACTGCTAACATATCATAATAATTGTACAAATGCACAATATTGCAGAGCTTTTTCACATAATGGATTCCACATATCTTTATTCCTAATTCTATTAATTTTTTATCAGTATTAAAATCTTTTACTTTTGGTAAATATTGAGATATTGGTTTAAATGATTTTCTATGAATTGGTGTAGATTTATATTTTTTTATCATTTCTAAATGAAATTTTGTCCCATAACCTTTATGCTTATCAAAATTATATTCTGGAAATATATTAGCATATTCAATCATGAGCTTATCTCTAGTAACTTTTGCAATAATTGATGCACATGCAATTGTATAAGACAAAGAATCCCCTTTTATAATATTTTTCTGCTTTATGTGTTTTATATCAGCTCTATTTCCATCTATAAGTAATAAATCTGGTTTTGTTGATAATTTACCTATTGCTTTTCGCATAGCAAGATATGTTGATTGTAAAATATTTATTTCATCTATCTGAGTTTCGTGAACTACACCTACACCAATATCTTTAGCATTATCTATTATTTCTTTATAAAGAATCTTCCTTTTTTTTTCTGAAATTTTTTTTGAATCTTTAATGCCATCAATCATTGGTTTTTCACCCCAAATTAAAGCCACTGCAACAACTGGTCCAGCTAATGGTCCCCTTCCAGCCTCATCAATACCAGCAATATTTTTATATCCTTGAGCTGCGTAATATTTTTCATATTTTAAAATATCCATGTTATAAATATAAAAAATAATTATAAATTATTAACTGAAATTAAGGGGTGCTTCTTTGGCTGAGATTATACCCTAGAACCTGAACTAGATAATGCTAGCGGAGGAAATTATGAGCAAATACTTTTATTTAATACTTTTTACATTTTCATTTTTATTATCATATGTCCCACCAACCATATCAGGTACCATTTTAGATATTTATGATAATCCCATAGAACAAGTAAATGTAACAACTGACATTGATCAAATTTATACTGATAAAAATGGTAACTTTACTATATCCTATGATAACACAGCTAAATTTATATCTTTTAAGAAAATTGGCTTTAAGGATTTTACACTTGAAGTTGATCCATTTAAAAGCTATATCAATGTAGTTCTTGAAAAGCAAAATCTTAAACTTCAAGAAATAATAATAACAGAAGTAAGTGGAAATATTGAACATCAGAAAGCAGCAAATGATATACAAACCTTAACAAATTATGATTTTAATCCTGGTGACATACATTTTGAAAATATAATTTCTAGAATACCCAATATCAACTTTTCAGGTGGTACTTCCAGACCAAGATTTTTTCAGATAAGAGGTATTGGAGAAAGAAGTCAATATTCAGGAGAAGGTGGACCAAATTATTATGTAGGAACTGTTTTGGATAACATTGATCTTAGCGGAATTGGAATGTCAATTTTTTTGGATGATGTTACTCAAATTGAAGTATATCAGGGTCCACAATCTTATGCTTATGGTCATAATGCTATGGCAGGACTAATAAACATTAAAACAAAGGATCCAAGCAAGGAAACCAAAAAATCATTAAATTTAACAGTTGGGAATGATGACTTAACTAAAATATCATATTACCACCAGTTCAAACCATTATTTAAAAAACAATTCTTTTCCAATATTTTTATATTCAACTCTCAACAAAATGGATTTAAATACAACCAATTTTTAAATGATTATAAAAATAACAAATTTGAAGAATTGCAAAAGATTAAATTAGTCTACTTACCATCTCCAAATTTTTCCTCAAAATTAATACTATTAAATTCTAATTTAAATAATGGTTATGACGCGTGGTCACCAAATAACAACCTCGATACAACTTACTCTAATGATCCTGGAAAAGATTCTCAAAAACTTAAAGCAACTTCTTTAGAAAATAAGTTAGATTTTGAACCGTTTTCTTTAATTCAAATATC
>NZRW01000075.1 GCA_002701185.1 Fidelibacterota bacterium | reverse complement strand
GATATATATTTTGCAAAAGGTGAGATTTTATCAATACTTAAAAATCTTAAAATTAATAATATACATTTCAAAGTTAATAAATCTAATTTTGCTAATATTAATATAGATATATATTCTCACAAAACATGTATAGGCTATTTAAGACAACTAGATACCAAATTAAGTAAAAAATATGATATTAAAGCCCCAGTAGTTTTTTCAGAAATTAGTATTGATAAAATTCTAAAAAATAGAATAAAAGACTTTAAATTTAAGAGTATTTCTCCATACCCATCAGTTAAAAGAGATATATCTATTTTGATAAAAAAAGATATTTCCTATAGCAAGATTATTGAATGTATAAAAAGTGCGTCTGACAATTTATTGATAGATACTAACATTTTTGATGTATATTCAGGTAAAGAGCTAGAAAATAATTCAAAAAGTTTAGCAATTTCTTTAACATTTATGAGTGATGTTAAAACATTAGTTGATAAAGATGTTGAGAATAGAGTTAATAGTATATTAGATAAGTTAAAAGAAAAATTTAATATTATTCAGCGATAGTTTAAGGAGTAATTATGGCAAAAGAAGTTAAAATAAAAATTTATGGACAAGAATACAGGCTTAGAACAGATGCAAAACCTGAAGTTATTGAAAAGTGTGCAAACTATTTAAGTGAAACAATGACGCAAGTTGCTGGTTCTGATAATTCATCTACGCCTCAATTAAGGCTAGTTATTTTTGCCGCAATGAATATTACAGCTCAATTATTTGAATGTAAAAAAACTAAAAAAGAAGTAATTAATCAAGTTGAAGCAAAAACTATTGCTATTACTGAATTTATTGAAGATAAAATATCTGATATAGAATCATCTCAAAGCTAAAAAATTATTTTGGAAACAATTATTCTCAAAGGAAAACCAGTTTCGCTTAAGATTAAAGATGATTTATCATTAAAAATTTCAGATTTAAAAAAAAATAATATAATTCCATCATTAGCTGCAATTATAGTTGGTGATGATGCAGCTTCTAAATTATATGTAAGTTCTAAAGCTAAAGCTTTTTCAAAGCTTGGTTGTCATAGTGAGGTTTTTGAGTTACCATCTGATACATCTGAACATAGCCTAAAAGAATTTATAGAAGACTTAAATAATAACGATAAATTTCACGGCATTTTATTACAACTTCCATTACCAAAACATCTAAATGAAAAAGATATTTTAAAAAATATTTCACCATCAAAAGATGTCGATGGTCTACATCCTGAAAATCAAGGTTATATCATGCAAGGTGATCCAAGATTCATTCCATGTACTCCTTTAGGCTGTCTTAAAATATTAGATTATTATAATATTGAAACAAAAGGTAAAGATATTGTTGTTATTGGTAGGAGTAATTTAGTTGGAAAGCCTATTGCTTCATTAATGTCTCAAAATTTTTCATTTGGAAATGGAACTGTAACGCTTTGTCACACTAAAACAAAAAATTTGCATTTCTATACCAAAAATGCTGATATAATTATTGCAGCTGTCGGAGTGCCAAATCTAATCAAATCAGACATGGTAAAAGAAGGTTCACATATCATAGATGTTGGTATAAATAGAATTAATGATCCAACAACACAAAAAGGGTATAAGGTTGTTGGTGATGTAGATTACGAATCAATGCTTGGTAAAGTTGCTTCAGTTACTCCTGTTCCAGGTGGTGTAGGTATAATGACAGTTACCATGTTGTTAAGTAACACCGTAGATGCTGCTTACAACCAATCCTTATAAAGAAAATAGATTTATACTTACAGTAGTTAATTTGTTATTAGGAAAGTTAAACTCAAATGAGCTATTATGTTTCAGGCCAGCTAGTTTAGCAGAATCAATAAAATCTTCATACTCAATAATATATTGATTTGAGAATCCATGAGTAGCATCATAAGCTGTAGCTAGTGTCTTTCCAATGTTTAATTGGCAAATTTTTGGATTAATTGTATGCAATTCAAGTAGAATTAATCCATACTTACTAATAAAGGGTTTCCATTTCAAGAAATGTTCAACTAAACTTAGTTTAAATATTATAGGCTCATAAATATCATTATTATCGTTTGTACTAAATGCAGAAGTTGAATTGGTTTTAATTTTTTCTAAATCAAAATTTTTTATTTTTGGCATTTTGAAAATTCTATTATGATCCAAAAATGAGCGCACACTTAATAAATTATTTAAATGAATATTATATTTTTTTTCAAGTTCATCATTGAAACTAGCTGGATTTCCAATATCAGCTTTGACTAGATGATGTTTTATTTCAGCTTGTTTTAAATTATTGCCAGTAACATCTAGTGCTTCATCATTAAAATCAGCACCTATTACATAGAGTGGANNTTGATTTAAATTTTTTCCTCTTAGTGTTTTTGTTTTGATAAGATTGTAAAGATGTTTAAGTAACGTTCCATCTCCACATCCCATATCAGCTATTCCTTGAGGTTGCTTTTCTAAAGGTCTATTGAATATTTCTAAAACTATTTCATCAATTTTNTTGAAATATAATTTATGAGCTCCACCACTTCCCCAAACATTCATTTTTCTATTAACATGTTTCTCATTTCCATTTTTATCTCTATTTAAAATATTTTTTGTTTTTCCAAATAGGAGTGAATCAATTTTATTAAACAATGGCATGTAGGAAACAGTCACTCCATAAGCAGCACTTCTTTTAATAAAAAAGTTTCCTTTTTCAGTGACAGTTGAGTTATTTAAAAACTTAAATTTAGTAAGAAAAGNAGTGATAGATTCTTTATTATGACGATTAATTTTTTTATCAATAATTAGCTCATTATTTTTATCTACATCTATGAGATTATCAATTTTAAGTGCAACTAATGTTGTTCCAACAATTAATCCTTCAATATGCTTTAAAATGGTTTGATTTTTAGTGAGATTTTTAAGTTTATTATAATCATTAATTAGTTTACTATATTTAATATAGTTATCATCATTCATAAAATTTAAATTAATAAGAAACTTAAAATAATTAAAAAAAATCTTATACAAATATGCATTTTTAAATATTTCAGAACCTATCTCAGAAGGTATAATTTCTATTGATTTATCTGTTATTATTTTTCTTTCGATCCAACCTTGAGACTCAAACAAACGTAATGTTACATTGAGGTAATCAACATTGATTCCTTTAATTTTAAGGTCCGTTAAATTAAGATTTATTTTATTGGTACTTTTTAATGAGTCAAAAATATCATTATGTTTAGAAAATAAACCGGAAATAGGTGCTGTGAGTGCAATTCCATCTATATGTTTAAATAATTCTGTTCTTAATTCTTTTTTATCTATCATAAAAATATTTTCATATCTGAGGAATAATATATTATAATTATATTATACTTCTATCAGATAATTTATTAAATTTAAACAATGTCTCTAGTGCCTAAACATATCAAAAACCTTATGCCTTATAAGGCAGGTAAACCTATTTCTGAAGTTAAAAGAGAATTAAATCTTAAACATATTGTGAAATTAGCATCAAATGAAAATCCAATGGGGCCATCTATTAAGGCTATTAATCATGTTAATAAGTATTTAAAGGATACCCATAGATATCCTGATTCCAATGGGTATGATTTAAGATTAAAATTAGCTAAATCTTTTAACTTAGATATTAAAAATGTTATAATTGGTGGTGGAAGTGAAGGAATCATGTCAGTAATCATGAGGACCTTTTTAAGTGGAGATGATGAAATTATTGCAACAAAAAATTCCTTTATTGGCTTTAAAGTTCTAGCTAATGCTAGTGGATTTAAAGTTAATTGGGTTCCAATGCAAAATTACCATTATGATTTAGATGCTATGGCTTTGGAAATAAACGAAAAAACGAAAGTTATATATTTAGCTAATCCTGATAATCCAACAGGCACTTATTTTAATAGATCTAATTTTGAAAAATTTATGAAGTCAGTACCAAATAGAGTCATCGTATTACTTGATGAAGCATATTTTGAGTATGCTTGTCATTTAGATGATTATCCTGATTCAATGCATTATCGATATGATAACGTTATCACACTTCGAACATTTTCTAAAGCGCAAGGCTTAGCCGGATTCAGAGTGGGTTATGGTTTTGCAAATGAAAAATTAATAGATAATCTTATGAAAGTAAAGTTACCATTTGAACCTTCATCTTTAGGTCAGCATGCAGCATGTGCAGCTATGGATGATTTAAATCATCTAGATAATTCAATTAAGCTTAATCATGAACAAAAAAATAGGTTAGAAAATTTTTTTAAGACAAATAATTTTAGTTATATACCTAGCGCTACTAATTTTATTACGTTAACATTTGAATCTCAAAAACTTGCTGAAGATTTTTCAAATAAAATGCTTTTTAAAGGGGTTATACTTAGGCACTTAATTGGTTTTGGTTTACCTAATTGTGTTAGGGTAACTATAGGATTAAAAGATGAAAATGATTTTTTGATTAAAAATATACAGGAGATCTAAAATTTTATGTACATGACTGATAAATGGGAAGGAAAAGAACACTTTAATATAAAAAGATTTAAATATGTTGAGTTTTACGTTGGTAATGCTAAACAGGTTGTTCATTTTTATAGATCAGCTTTTGGATTTGAAGAATTTGCATACAGTGGACCTGAAACAGGTGTATTTAGTCATGTATCTTATGTTTTGAAAAATAGAAAAATATTTTTTGTTTTTACCACACCCTTAAAATCATCTCATCCAGCTACTGATTGGCTCAAAAAGCATGGTGATGGTGTTAGAGATATAGCATTTGATGTTGATGATGTTGAGTTTGTTTATAAATCTTGTTTAGATAGGGGAGCTATACCTCATAAAAAGCCAATTAGAAATAATGAGAATGGTGATTTTGATATTGCCTCAATTAAAACTTATGGAGATACAATTCATACTTTTATCGATGATTCAAAATTTAATGGCTTATGGGCTCCAAAATTTAAAAAACTAGAATTACCAAAAATAAATACTTCAGATACTAAATTAGTTTTAATAGACCATATTGTTGGAAATGTTGATTGGGATGAGATGGACAAATGGCGTGAGTATTATGAAAAAGTATTTGGTTTTGGAACTTTCGTTAGATTTGACGAGGGAGATATTTCAACAAAGTATTCTGCATTAAAAAGTATAGTTTTACGATCAAAAAATTGGAAAATTAAATTACCAATTAATGAACCTGCGCAAGGTTTAAAAAAATCTCAAATTGAAGAATATTTAGAGTTTAATGAAGGTGCTGGAGTTCAACATATTGCGATTTTAACTGATGATATTATTAGTTCAATAGCTAACCTCAGAAGTAATGGTGTAGAATTTTTACATATTCCTGATACATATTATGATAATTTAACACAAAGAGTTGGCGGAATAGATGAAGATGTAAAAAAGCTAAAAGAGCTAAATATACTTGTTGATAGAGATGAGTATGGATATTTACTACAAATATTTACTAAGCCGTTACAAGACAGGCCTACCTTATTTATTGAAATTATTCAAAGAAAAGGTTCAAAAGGTTTCGGTCAGGGTAATTTCCAGGCATTATTTGAATCAATAGAAAAAGCTCAGGGTGAAAGAGGTAACCTTTAATGCCATTTTATCAATCAAAAGGATTAATTCCACCTAAAAGACATACAGTTTTTAGGCGTAGCCATAATTCTATATATTATGAAGAGTTAATAAGTAGAGAAGGTTTTTCAAGTATATATTCAAACGTTTATCATTTGAGAATGCCAACTAGGTTAACTAAAATGGGGAACTTACATCCATTTGTTATTGAAAAAGTTCAGACTAAACATCAGGCAAGGCATATACAAACTTTAGAAATCCCAAAAGGTGGAGATATCATTTATGATAGAATTCCACTTTTTTTTAATGAAGATTTAATCATTCATAAATCACATGTATCAAAAAGTATGGATTCATTTTATAGAAATGCACATTTTGATGAAATGATTTACATACAATCTGGAATNGGTGTAATTAATACAAATTTTGGTGATTTAGAGTTAAGAGAGGGAGATTATGTTATTATACCTAGAGGAGTTATATGGAAGCTTAAGATTGAAAAATCAATTAGTTGTTTATTGGTTGAATCAAAAGGTCCAATTGAAACACCAAATAGATATAGAAATAGATTTGGTCAACTTCTAGAACATTCTCCATTTTGTGAAAGAGANATTAGAGTGCCTATTTTAAAGGACCCAATTGATAAAAANGGTACCTTCCAAGTAAATGTTAGGACAGTTAAGGGTCTACAGGAAATGTATTATTCTCATCATCCGTTTGATTTNGTTGGTTGGGATGGTTATTATTTTCCATGGATATTTAATATAAATGANTTTGAGCCGATTACAGGAAGCATTCATCANCCACCTCCAGTTCACCAAACATTCCAATCTAAAGGATTTGTTATNTGCTCATTTGTAAGTAGATTATTTGATTATCATAAAGATGCGATCCCATCACCTTATCCTCATTCAAATGTAGATTCTGATGAAGTGATATTTTATTCAATGGGAGACTTTATGAGTAGAAAGGGTATTGGAACAGAATCAATTACATATCATCCAATGGGTTTACCTCATGGACCACAGCCAGGTAAGTACGAAGCTTCAATTGGGAAAAAGAAAACAGATGAACTTGCAGTAATGATAGATACTTTTAAACCTTTAAACATCACTGAAAATTCACTTAAAATAGAAGATAAAAATTATTACTTAAGTTGGTTATAAATATGAAGTTATATAAATTATGTAAAGTAAAATATTAATATGAAAAAACAATTTGACCCAAAAAATTTAGATATTAAAACAAACTATCATCTAATGATTTCAGGTATATCACCAAGGCCTATAGCATTTGTTTCATCNGTTAGTTTAAATAATGAAGTTAATCTTGCTCCTTATTCTTTTTTTAACGGTTTTGGAGCTAATCCTCCTATTGTTGGGTTTTCTCCAGCATTAAGTGGAAGAACAGGAAANCCAAAAGATACGTTACTAAATATTCAAGATACTAAGGAATTTACTATTTCGATTGCCGATTCAAAAATGGTAGGTCAAGTTAGTCTTTCATCTTGTGAATATAGTAGAGATGTAGATGAATTTGTAAAAGCTGGCTTGACAAAGCAAGATTCTACATACATTAAGGTACCATTTGTTAAAGAGTCACCATTTTCAATGGAGTGTAAATTATATGATATTATTNATTTGGGTAACAAACCTGCTAGTGGGAATTTGATACTTGGAGAAATAGTAAATTTTCATATTTCAGAAGATATCATTGATGGTGATAATGTTGTCGATCCTTATAAATTAGATGCTATATCTAGATTAGGTGGTTCATGGTATTCTAAATCAAAAGATGGTCTATTTGAATATAAAAAACCAAGGCATACAGGTATAGGTTTTGATGCTATTCCTAAAAGAATTTTTAAAAGTAAATCAATTACTGCAAATGAGCTATCTATTTTGTCAAGTGTAGAGTTTGTTCCTGAACTTATAAAAAGTATATATGAGGAATATAAAGACGAAACATTAGCTAATCTTGAAATTATATGTAAGAATTTTATTAAAGAAGGAAAGCTTGATTCTGCATGGACAATTATACATCTTATAGATGAAAGTAATAAATGAGTAATATCGTTTGGAAGCCTCAAGACTACCACTTTAAATCTTCAAATATTGCAAAGTTTATATCTCATATAAATGAAAAATTTCTTTTAGAGATTGATCAATATGATCAACTTTATGATTGGAGTATAAATAACCCATCGATATTTTGGGATAATATATCAAAATTTTGTGATATCAACTTTTCTCATCAGCCAAAAAATATTTTAGAAAGACATGAATCATTTATAGGNAGCAAATGGTTTGAGGGTGCTACTTTAAATTTTGCTGAAAATCTATTAAAGCATAAAGATGACTCTCTAGCAATTGAATATTTTTGTGAAGATAAAATAAAAGGTAAAATTACTTACAAAGAGCTTCATGAACAGGTAAGAGTTTGTTATTTGCATCTAAAATCTTTAGGAGTTAAAAAAGGAGATAGAGTAGCTGGCTATTTACCCAACATTCCTCAAACAATTATAGCTATGTTAGCAACTTCTGCCTTAGGCGCTGTTTGGAGCTCATGTTCACCAGACTTTGGAATTAGAGGAGTTCTTGATAGATTTGAACAAATTAATCCAAAAGTACTTTTTGTTGCTGATGGATATTTTTATAAAGGAAAAAAAATTGATCTCACATCAAATATTTTAGAAATTCAATCATCTCTTTCATCCTTAAAAGAAACAATATGTATAAATATTGTAAACGCTAAAAAAAATATCCAAGTATCATATTGGGATGATATTCCTAAGAATGAAGGTAAAATTAACTTTGAGCCAGTTTCTTTTTCTCATCCATTATATATCATGTATTCTTCAGGAACAACTGGTAAACCTAAAAGTATTGTTCATTCTGTTGGAGGTACATTAATCCAACATTTAAAAGAGTTAGTTTTACATTGTGATCTTAAAAAAGAAGATAAAATATTTTATTTTACNACATGTGGATGGATGATGTGGAATTGGTTAGTATCAAGCTTAAGTGTAGGTGCTACAGTGGTTCTNTATGATGGCAACCCATTTTACCCAAATGAAAATTCTTTATTAAAGTTAATGGATTCAATAGAAGTTTCAATTTTTGGAACAAGCGCTAAATATATTTCACATATTGAACAAAATAATATTTTACCAAATCAATTTAATTTTAAAAAATTAAGAATGATTTTATCGACTGGTTCACCCTTAGTCAATGAAAATTATGATTTTGTATATTCTCATTGGAAAGAGGATGTGCAGCTTTGTTCTATATCAGGAGGAACTGATATTATTTCATGTTTTGCATTAGGNAATCCCTTAAAACCAATCATNAAGGGTAGGCTNCAATCTATAGGTCTTGGTATGAANGTTAAAAGTTTTNATGAAAATGGAAAATCTTTAATTGGAAAAAAAGGTGAACTTGTATGTTTAGACCCATTTCCATCTATGCCAATTTACTTCTATAAAGATACTGATAATGATAAATATAAGAATGCATATTTTGATAAATATCCAAATATATGGAANCACGGTGATTATGTATCAATATATGAGGATGGAAGTGTAGAAATTTTTGGTAGATCAGATACAACATTAAATCCTGGAGGAGTAAGAATTGGTACAGCAGAGATTTACAGGGTTATGGATAAGTTTGATGATGTTGACGATAGTGTAGTGATTGGGTATAANTTTGAAAGTGATGAGTTAATTATATTATTTGTTAAAACCTCTGAAAAAAAATTAAATCAAGAGTTAATAAAAGATATTAAATATAAAATTAAGCACAACTGTTCTCCTAGACATGTGCCATTCAAAATTATTCCTGTTAAAGATATACCATATACAATAAATGGTAAAAAAGTAGAGATTGCTGTTAAAAATATAATAGAAGGAAAAAATGTGACAAATATTGATGCATTATCTAACCCAGAAAGCTTAAATTATTTTAAAGAGATAGATATAATTAATTATGAATAACCTTAATCAATTTTATAGAGCTTCTATTATAACAGTCATATTATTGTATGTGCTTGTTCTTGTTGGAGGATTTGTTAGAATAACTGAATCTGGTGATGATTGTCCTGATTGGCCAAAATGTTACGGTAGCTGGTTTCCACCATTAACAATAGATGACATACCAGAAGAGTTTAATCCTNCTCAAAAAAAAGTATATGGTTCGTGGATTGAATATTTTAATCGTTTAGTTGGTGTTATTCTTGGTATTTCAATGTTATTTACTTTTTTTAAATCTTTTGGTGTATATAAAAAAGATAAAATTCTTTTTTATGGTTCTTTTCTATCATTGCTATTAATTATTATTGCTGGTTGGATTGGTGGTCAGATTGCAACAAATATTGATGGCGAAAATATTATTTTTCAACATACAGTAAGTATTCATTTATATATAGCAATTTTAACTACAATTTCATTGGTTTATACTACAAATAGAGGTTTTTTAAATATGTACCCCAATATAGAAAAAGATTACTCATATTCATCTTTTTCTAAGCAATTGTTGATTGCTATATTCTTTTTAAATCTATTTTTAGTTTTTACAGGATCATATATTAGAACATTTATTGATGATAATTTACTTAAGGAACTAGATTATTTTATTAGAATGGAAAAATATGTAACTGAAACAGGGTTAGTTAAATATATGCATCCAGTATTTGGATTTACTATGCTAGCATGTTCAGCTATCTTATGGAATCATAACCTCAATCAAAGTAATCCATCAAATGTTGTACTAATGTTAACAAAATTAATTTTATATGCAATTTGNGCTCAAATAATTATTGGTGAGTGTTTACGTTTTGGAATGATTCATGAATCATTTAGGCTTTATCATTTATGGTTATCAAGTGTTATTTTAGGTTTAATAATTGTAGCATATCAAAGGATAAAAATTGCAAGTAGTTAATAATTATCTTGAAATGATGAAATTTAGAATAAGTATGCTTGTTATGTTAACAGGTTACTTAGGTTTTTATTTAGGATTAAGATCACAAGGCTTACTTAGTATTGATTATTATGATAAGTTAGTTTATCTATTAATTGGTATGTTTTTATCTTCTAGTGGATGTGCAGTATTAAATCAGTATTTAGAAAAAGACTTTGATGCACAAATGAAAAGAACCAAAAATAGACCTATACCCTCAAANAGAGTTTTACCACTTAATGCGTTATTGTTTGGATCAATTTTATGTGTATTTGGAGTATTTTTTGTTTATCAAACAATAAATAGCCTNACAGCATTTATATGNTTGTTAACNATTGTATTGTATCTATTTGTTTATACTCCAAGTAAACGTTTTAGCACTTTTAATACATTGATTGGTTCAATTCCAGGTGCTTTACCTGTACTTGGAGGTTGGACAGCTGCAACAAATCAAATTAATTCTATTTCCTGGATTTTATTTTCAATTCTTTTTTGTTGGCAAATACCACATTTTCTAGCAATAGCAATAATTTATGCGAAAGATTATAAAGATGGTGGTTTTAAAATGCTTCCTTCTGAATATCCAAACTCTAAACATACTCAATACCATGTTTTATTTTTTTCAATAGCAATGATAGGTACTAGCTTAGGTTTATATTTTGTTAAAGCCGTTGATTTTGGNTATTTTCTAGGGATAAGCATAATAAGCGTATTTTTTTTAATTATAGTCACTCAATTTCTAAAAGATACATCCAATAAAAATGCTAAAAAGTTAATGCTTGCCACGTTATTTTACTTTCCATTAATGTTTATATTAATTATTTTAGATGTACTTAATCTAATTTAACAAATAAGGTGGTTTCTATGATTAAATTTATATTTTTGATTAACATTTTTATATCTGTTATAATATCACAAGTTATACCAGAACATTTGACAAATATTGTAAAAATAGATCAAATACCTGAAACTGTACCAACAGTTTATGGTAATCAAAAAAATATTAATTTTCTAAAACATTCAAAAACATTGAGCAAATCAGATGGAAGTTATTCATATTTAAATATTAACTCATTTCATAATGGAAATTATCAAATAAAAATTACTGACATTTTGATTGAAGAAGATTCTTATTTAGCATTTTATGATCAAAATCAGAATGTAGTATATGGTCCTTATATGAGTTTAAATCAGGAAGTATTTTATCCTTCAGTAATGAATGGGAATGATATTACAATAATTTTTTATCAATCAAATGATTCTAAATCCTCATTTACAATAGAGTCAATTAATTCAGTAGAAAATAAAAAATATTTAACAAATAATTTTAAATATAAAATTTCCAATCAAAGAAATAGACCAATTTTAATGGTTACTGGGTATTGGCCACCAACAAATGAAATGTTAAGGCACTTTAGTCAGAAGCCTGAACTAAATCCATCTGGTTGGGAGGGTGAAAATTGGAATAATTTAGGCTTTGATGTTGTCTCATTTTTNCCAGAGTTTAATCCACCAGATTGTAGTAATTGCGGTCAAGGATATGGAGATTTTGAAGTCGATTATCAAGATACTTCGCAAGATTTTTGGAGNATTATTGATGAGGTAAAGCCTGNAGGTATAATAACATTTAGTAGAGGATTNAATAATAATAGTTGGGAGCTAGAAAATAATGTTTANAACTGGGTGAGTTGGTACGCAGATTATACTGCTCCTCTATACCCAACACCNACACCTCCAGATGATAGTGTTTCTGATAATCATAATAGAGGAACAGCCTTACCTTTAACATTAATTGAGGAAGCTTTAGATAATTCTAATTTACCTGTAAATTGTTATGTTGATCAAAATGGTGATGCTGGTAGATTTTTATCTGAATTTATGGGATATCATGGAATGTGGTATCATCAGTCAAGTTTAAATTCAGATAATCCCTGCATGTTAGGTGGTCATATTCATGTAGGTGGACAATTAAGCACTAGAGTTGCAAAAGACGCTGCTGAACTTACTATTGAGACAGTNATTACATATTTGGACAGTATCTTATTTATTCCAGGAGATATTAATGATGATGAGNTTTTAAATATAATTGATGTAATTCTTTTAATTGATTTTATATTAGAAAATACAAATCCAAANGATGAATGGTTAGTGATTGCTGATATGAATGATGATGGTATTATTAATGTTTTAGATGTTATATTAATTGTTGACAATATTTTAGNATGATAATTATNATGAAAATTATATGTATGAAGTATTTGCGATAGTTGGAATGGTTTTTGGTCTTGTAGCATATGAAAGATTAAGTAAACTAATAAAGACTCTNAAAGAAAAGGGTATTTTAGATAAAGACTATAAAAAAGAATAATTTANATTGTTGAAATTTCTTTGCANTCACCTAANTTAATTTGATACTGAATAACACCATCTTCATTTCCATCTTCTCTATCATGAATTAAATCAATTTCACTGTTTGGATTAACTGTTTTGATGAAAAAATTATTTTCTTCTTCAAAGCAAACTTGAGATCCAGCAGGTATTACAGTTAGATTCGTTAAAACTCCATTTAATCCAGAAGGTAAAAGATCTGCAGTAAAAGAAAAACCTAATACCATGTTAGAAGACTCTTCACTTGTTGGGTCAACAGTTAAACTAAAACTATATTCTTCTGCTAAACCACCGCTTGCGGAAATAATGACATCATTTTCAGTAAGATTAAACTGAAAACCACTAATATTTTGTGGGCTATTTATATTAATNGGAACAATTAATTGATTATTTTCATTATANTAAGTATCACCAAAAGATAAATCTACAGGATTACAGTACGTANCNTCTCCCTGACAAACATNACAAGAATCTAATTGTGCTTCGCCATTNGNNACTCCCAANCAATCAGCACAAGATTCATATTCACAGCTNTTATTATCATAAGTTGCATCTGGATTATAGTTACAAGCTTGAGANTCAAAACATCCATGAATTGCCTCAATTACATTTTCTTCACAGCTATAAAAAACAATCATAATTATTAAAATTTTAAATATGTTATTCATAATCATAATATATAAATGTTTCAATTTGTATTAAATATGTTTTTATAAAATAAAATAATTTATATTTATTGATATAAAATATAAAAAATTAAATAATTAAGGATATAACCAATGAGATACTTATCAATTATATTATTATTTTCAATCTTACTTCCCTTAGAAGAAAAATATACTTCTTACAACAAAGATTTAGCTATTGAACANTTTGAAGAAAAATATGAAAGTGATTGGTACTACAGGTGGAATAATTATGGTACTCCNCACAGAGTTATTGGAAGTAAAATACCTTATGTTTTTGATACTCAAAATGAAACATTATCAGAGGAATATGCGAGGAAATTTGTAGAAGAAAATCANTATCTATTTGGTATAGATAATTCAAATCTTGAGTTATGGGTAAATGAATTTGGTAATAAAATAAGATATATAACATTTAATCAAACTTACAATGGNATTCCTGTACATAATGCTAGAATTGATTTAAGATTTAATAATGTAGGTAATATCGTTCTTTTTGGTCATGATGGATATCCTGATATTAATGTAAATACCAATTATAATTTGGANGATCAACAGGCTNTGAATATAGCTAAGTCTGAAACTAATTTTTCAAAAGATAAGGGTGACTATGTTTTTGATATTCCAAAAAAGTTTATATGGGTAAGTAAAGATAAAAATCCAACTTATCATGCTTCTTGGTTATTAGAATTACATGTACACATTAAAGAANTTAATACAGGTAAAAGNCCAGTGAATCATTGGAAAGTTTTTGTTGANGCTCAGACTGGTGANATTCTTGAAAAATTTGATTTAGCNAGAGATTTAGTAGTTGAGGGAAGAGTTACTGGAGATGTNAAAGANGAGCCATATGGAGAGGAAAGAAGTAGAGGNTTACAAAATGTAGAAGTATCAATNGANGGTTANGGNTCAACTTACACAGACTCTGAGGGTTATTATTCAATTGAAGCTGGAGATGAAAATGTTTTTGCAACCGTAAGATTAGAAGGTAACTACCTAAATGCAAATAATCAAAATGGTTCAGATGCACAAATTAGAAGAATTGTTACTCCAGGAAATACGGAAGACTTTAATTTTACGGATAGCAACTCAATTCCAGGTGAAAGAGATACTTATTACCATGCAAATCACATACATGATTTATTAAAATCAATAAATCCAGAAATTAGTGGAGCTGATTATGAAATGCCAGCTAGAGTAAACATAGGTTCTGAAGATCCATATTGGCCATGTAACGCATACTGGGATTATACTAGTATCAATATGTTTTCAGAGGGAGGTGGTTGTGCTGGAACTGATCAAATGGCAGATGTAGTTTATCATGAATATGGACACGGTATTATGCAATTTACTTATGAACCTTATGATGCTCCATGGTCAACAGAGCTAAGTGAAGGAACGGCAGATTTTTGGGCAATGACAATTACAAATACGCCATGCTTAGGTTTAGGCTTTTTTGGCGATGGAACATGTTTAAGAGATGGACTAAATACTAGACAATATCCTGGAAATGAATGTGGTGGTTCTGTACACTGTTTGGGAGAGATAACAATGGGTTCATTATGGAAAATGAGAAGAAATTTAATTTCAATTATGGGGTATGATCAAGGCGTAGAACATTCAAATGATTTATTTCACTATGGTCAAGTTGGTAGACCTAACTCTGCTCCAGATTTATTAGAAGAAATATTAATTATAGATGATAATGATGGAGATATAAATAATGGTACTCCTTTTTATGCAGAAATTTGTTCAGCATTTGAGGAACATAATATTCCTTGTCCTATAAGTGGTCCATTTGCTGAGTTAGCATTTACACCAGATAATTTAAATTTTGAGATATTCTTAGAAGATACGCAGTCAGATTTAGTTACATTATCTAATGTAGGTCAAGAAGGTTCAACAATGAATTATGCAATAGGTGT
>NZRW01000074.1 GCA_002701185.1 Fidelibacterota bacterium | reverse complement strand
TGCAACATGGTTACTTGTACCACCTGAGCACACACCACAATCATCTAAAGCAGCTACACCAAAACATTCACCTGCACAATCTTGATCGCTGTTTGCAACATGGTTACTTGTACCACCTGAACATACACCACAATCATCTAAAGCCGCTGCACCAAAACATTCACCTGCACAATCTTGATCACTGTTTGCAACATGGTTACTTGTGCCACCTGAGCACACACCACAATCATCTAAAGCAGCTACACCAAAACATTCACCTGCACAGTCTTTGTTAAAGTTAATGTCTAACCCTGTGTCACCACCTGTACATACACCACAGTCATCAATTATAGCTGTACCTTCAATAGTACCGTTACAATCTACTTGAGTTACAGAAATTGAAAATATCTGCTGATCATAAGCATTTTCATCATCAGAAACTCTAACCTCAACAACATCTGAAGTATAAACACCTTGAGAAGGTTCCCACTGAATAAGACCATTTGAAGAAACAGTCATGCCTGTTGGGCTAGATATTAATTCAAATGTTAAATTTTCATCATCAATATCTGAACTTTCAATCTGATAAGTATATGTTTCTCCACTAGAGTCTGGGCCAGGTAATGTGTAAGCTGAAAGTAAAGGGTCAGATGTAATTGTTGGTGCATCATTAATAGAATTTATAGATAAAGTAAATGCTTGGGAATCTGTTAGTTCACCATCTGTTACAATCACATTAATATCTACATCACCAAAAAAGTTAGAGCTAGGTATAAATTGTAGGTTGTCTTCGTCAATAGATAGTGTTCCAGATCTAGTATTCATACGTGATCTATCACCAACTATTTCTGCAGAGAAAGATAAATCATCTCCATCAATATCATTTGCAAATAAATCTAAATTAAAGATTTCATCCTCATTAACGCTTTGATTTTCAATTGCAACTAATTCTGGAGCATCATTTCCTGGTAAAATATTTATAGATGTTTGTTTTGTTGTTGTGAATAGTCCATCTGATACTGTAACAAATAAAATACTTGAACCTGATTGATTCTCTTTAGGTACCAAAGTAAATGTTCTTTCTTGTCCAGAATTTCCTTCAACAGGATCAACGGAAATTGACTCAAATAAAGATGAGTTGCTATTTAAAAATCCAACTGTCAAATTATCATCTTGGTCAAAATCAATAGGGTTGACTGTAAATATTATACTTTCCTGATCTTCTATTGCTTCAGGTAGCGGATCTGGAGTAATACTTTCAATGAATGGGAAATCAATAGTATTTTCAAAATTAACTTCAATTGTCTGTGCTTCAGATGTATCAATTCCATCTGATGCAGTAACTGAAAATGATACTAAACCACTTTCATTATCATTTGGAATGATAGATAATAAATTGTCAGAAATATTAAAGCTGTTGACAATGTCAGATCCTGAAATAATATTTGCAGAATAAGAAAATTCATTATCCCCATCTATATCAGTAGCGCTTAATATAAGTGACATATTTGTGTCTTCCTTACCTGGCTCTGTTGGAATTTCAACCACACTTGGCGCATCATTTACTGGTAGAACTGTAACATCAAAAGATGAAGATGCNGTATAGTTATCTCCATCAGTTTCGGTAACAGATGTAAATACAGAAAAACTTCCATTGTAATTTTCATCAGGAGTAATACTTAAATCTAATCCATCATTTGATAAAGTAATAAAATCGCTTGCTTCACTAGAAACAGAATATGTTAGATTGACATCGTTAGATTCTGGATCAATAACCTCTAAATTCACAGTTAATGCATCATCTTCATTAAATGATATTGGATCTATATTTGAGATTACAGGTATATCGTTGATTTGGAATATATTAAAAATAATGGTTGCTTCATCAGACCATCTCTCATCTTCAGTAGTCTCTGGNTCATCTTCTCTTAGNGAATTATATATTCTATATTTCAAACTATCTTGTGCTACACTTTGATCATAAGGGAAGTTTTCATTTGGTATATAAAGTACCGTCCATTCAGCCAAAGTTCCACCACCATCTGCATCTAGTGGTTCATCAGAAATTGTTCCATTTACAGGTTCTACTGTAATATCATAACATGCATCAGAATCACATTCATCTCTATTAAATTCAGGGTTAAAGTCATCTAAACCTAAATCATCTCCAAATCCAACGGCTTTATCAAAACCTAATAAGCTTACAATTATTTCTTCATCTTCTGGACCATCAATTGTTTGATCAAAAGCTATAAGCTCATCATCTCTAAGGGGCCTTCCATCATCATTTAATATAAATGTAACAACNGCAATTGGAGATTCAGATTCTAAATCCTTAGATTTGAATACAATGTAATCTGCTGGAAGTATTTCAGGGTTAATATTATCATTATAATTATACTGATATTGGTTATTTCCCAAAGATACTAAAACACCTCCTAATAATGTATTGATATCAGGAACCCCATCATCATTGGTGTCTTCAGGTTCAGGTAAAAATGAAATAGATAATTCACTAATATTATTATCAATATCACTTATGTAAGGTGATAAATCAAATGTATCACCATCCTGCATATATATTCCATCTTGACCTGGGAAGCTTGCATCAAAAGATAGGGGCCTATCATTTAAAGGTAAAATATTTATAGAAACTGTTGAAGGTTCAGATNNATATAATTCATCTGTTTCTAACTCTTTAGCATAAAATGTAAATTCCACTGTAGTATTACTTAAATTATATTCAGGTAAATAAGTAATTAATGAACCATCTATAATAACGTAAGACTCATTGTCCCATATTCCATTTCCATTAGAATCAGTAAATTCTTCTCCAAAATCATACTGGCCATTACCTATATCATCAGTCCATTGATCATCATTTTCACAAATTGCAGTAGTTGTGCCATCATCATTTGTTAAAAATCCACAATCAACAAAATCTTCTGCACTAATTGAATCAGGATAATCTGTTAAAATAAACTCTAACTCATCTCCATCAATATCTTGTCCAGTTAAGTTAAATTGAACCAACTCATCTTCTTGAATAGAAATGGTCTGATTAAAAGATACAGGTGGGTCATTCACAGCTAATACATTTAAATCTACTGAAAGTATAGTAGACTTTAAACTATCATCTGTATCAACTTCTTGTGCATATAAAGTTATATTATCAAGNCCTACGAAATAANCATTAGGAACATATGTAAAAGTAGCATTATTAGGATCCCAGTTTGTAATAGAACCATTAACAGGATTTTGTAATATGTGAAGCTCTAATTGATCTCCATCAACATCTTCCATATTCATTGCCATATCAATAGAACTATTTTCATTTAAACTTAATGATGTATTATCCATTGTTAGTATTGGAGCATCATTAACAGATAATACTGATATATATACGGAAGTATTCTGCGAATAGCTATTTCCATCATACACTTTATATAATAACGTATCTAACCCATGATAGTTTTCACTTGGTGTGTAATAATATTGATCTGTTAATCTTGATACTGAACTAAGAGTACCATGANTAGGGTTTTGAACAATCTCAAAAGAAAGAAGGGCATCATCTGTATCAATATCTGAACCAACAAGCTCAACCAACAANACTTCATCTTCATTTACTTCAGANNNAATTGATGTTCCCNCNGGNGAATCATCNNCAAAATTNACTGTTATTGAGGCTGTTGCTGCTTCNGATTCATACCCTTGATTGTCAACCACATAGTATGAAAATTCATCTAAGCCCGAAAATTCTGTGTCTGGTAAATAATTACCTTCTGTATCTTCATATGGAAAACTGAAAGTTGTTTGATCAAAAGTTAAATTACCAAATAGAGGAGAAAAGATAATTTCTAGAGAAATTGGATCTCCATTTTGATCTGTAATAGGAAGCATAAATGAAGATAATTGGTCTTCATCAAGCTCTATTTCAAAATCCTCAGCAAAAGGCACATTACATGAAGTATTATCTCCATNACAAACACCGCACTCATCAAGCTGANTAATCCCAAAACATTGGCCTGAACAATCCATTAATGAGCAATCATCAGAATCGATACAATCTACTTCATAGTTGTCACCATTACAAATACCACATTCATCAATACTTAAATCATTAACAGTTAGATTAAAACAGTCAGGTTCTGGATCTAAATTATTGCTAACCCAATTATCAGGAATACAATTAACTTCACAGTTTTCTACATTACAAAATGCTGAACTCTCACCTGCACCAAAAGTNTCCTGNTCCAAATCAAAATAATATTCTTCTAAATCACTATCTGCTATNTGATTAGAATTTCCATCAGAACATATACCACAATTATCTAAAAATGCTTCTCCAAAACAATCACCATTACAATCTTTATCACTATTTTCAATATGTCCACTATCTCCTCCAGANCATACATCACAATCATCTATGAAAGCNTCNCCAAAACATATGCCAGCACAATCTTNATCACTGTTNGCTACATGTCCAGAATTACCACCTGAACAAATATTACAATCATCAAATATTGCTTCACCAAAACAATCGTCATTACAATCTTTATCACTGTTNGCNACATGGTTACTTGTACCGCCTGAACAAATACCACAATCATCTAAATCAGCTANACCAAAACATTCACCAGCACAATCTTNATCACTGTTTGCAACATGNNNANNNNTACCNCCTGAACAAATACCACAATCATCAATCAATGCATCACCAAAACAGTCACCATTACAATCTTTATTTACATTAAAACCATCACATACGCCACAATCATCAATTGAAGATGAACCAAAACAAACTCCATTACAATCTTGATCACTATTAGCTTCATGGTCTGTTAAGCCTCCTGAGCATACTCCGCAATCATCATAAAATGCTTGCCCACTACAATCCCCATTACAGTCTTGAAGATAATTTTGAACTAAACCAGTATAACCTCCTGTACATTCACCACAATCATCAATACTTGCATTACCAAAACAATCACCATTACAATCTTGATCACTATTTGCTATATGACCAGAGTTACCTTCAGAACATACTCCACAATCATCTACAAAAGCTTCACCAAAACAATCGCCATTACAGTCTTGATCTGCATTTGGAATAATGCCTGTATCACCACCAGAACAAACTCCACAATCATCAATTACAGCTGTACCATTACAAACCCCATTACAATCCTGAAGATAGTTTTCTACAAGACCAGTATTACCTCCAGTACATTCACCACAATCGTCAATACTAGCATTACCAAAACATAGCCCATTACAATCTTGATCGCTATTAGCTTCATGGTCACTAAGTCCTCCTGAACAAACTCCACAATCATCTAAAAATGCATCTCCGTTTGGTGTTCCATAACAGTCAGCACAACTNGTATTGTCTCCACCACAAANTCCACATTCATCAATAATTGTTTCTCCAAAACATTCTCCTGANCAATCTTGGTCACTATTTGCGGTATGTCCNNTATTTCCNCCTGAACANACACCACAATCATCTAAAAATGCATTNCCAAAACAATCACCATTACAATCTTGATCACTATTATATTCATGNCCAGNNTTNCCTTCTGAACAAATTCCACATGCATCAAAAAATGCCGTACCAAAACAATCGCCATTACAATCTTGATCACTATTGGCTTCATGGCCCGAGTTACCTTCCGAACAAATTCCACAGTCATCAACAAATGCATCGCCAAAACAATCACCGTTACAATCTTGATCACTGTTTGCTACATGTCCTGTTAAACCCTCTGAACATATACCACAATCATCTATAAATGCACCATAACCAGGCTCTTCTGGGCATATACCAAAACAATCTTGGTCACTATTAGCTTCATGATCAGTGTTTCCTTCAGAACAAACTCCACAATCATCTACAAAGGCATCACCAAAACAATCACCATTACAATCTTGATCTGCATTTGGAGTGTTACCAGTACTTCCTCCTGAACAAACTCCACAATCATCATACTGTGCACATCCTATATCATCACATATACCATTACCATTGATATCATCATGACAAACTAACGCACAATCATTTACTTGACATAATGGACAATCACATTCACTTGGATTTTCAGGGTCTGAACATACTCCGCACTCGTCAATTTCAAAGTTTCCATTACATTCTCCATTACAATCATAACACTCTTCAAAATTATTTTCTCCACATTGACAGTCAGGTAAATTGTCTGAACAATCATCTACAGCATCACCTAGCCAATCAACAGGTAAATCATTAAGACAGTATTCTCCTTCTGTGTCTGGATTACCTAAACCATCACCATCAGTATCTTCACAATAAATGGCAGGAGCTAACTCATCACATCCACAGCCAATATCTGCAAAACCTTCATCGTTACCTGTGTTTCCTTCAACACAGTAACCACAGTAATCAATAAATGCATGTCCACCTAAATCATTATTACAATCGTAAAATGAATTTATTTCAGGAAGTACGTGCACAATATTAAAGTCTCATGGATAGTCAATAGCAGTAAAATCATACCCATTATTTCCTAAAACCTATGCATCGTAAAATGCGTTTTCAGACTGATCATAAATTACAAATACAGGTGTATCACCTGGTTCCATATAGTTTTCTGTTTCATCTGAATTGTATTGATCCCAACCCATTAAAGCAATTTCACAAACACCATTATTACAAAGAGAAACATCCCATCTTTTTGCTCCTACACAAACATCACCGATTCCATCTCCATCTAAATCTTTAAATGCACCAACCCAATCTTGGCCATCTAGTGGAATACTATCAATCATTACGGATTCAATAAAATAAAATGCCTGAACAGATGATTGAGTAAAATTAAATGCAATTGGACCACTATCATAAACACATGTACCATCATCAATAGTTGCATCTTCATCATAATTAAGTGCTGTAGGATCTGTACAACCAGAACAAGTTGAATCAGGAACTATACCTGTATTACCGCCTGCACATTCATCACAGTTATCAATTGAAGCATTTCCAAAACAGTCACCATAACAATCTTGTGCCCAATTTTCTTCTTGCCCTGTGTTACCTTCAACACACTGACCACAATCATCTTCAAATGCTGTTCCAAAACAATCACCATGACAATCTATATCACTGTTTGCTACATGACCTGAATTACCACCAGAACAAACACCACAATCATCAATAAATGCAGTTCCAAAACAGTCACCATTACAATCTAAATCTTCATTATTACCAAAACAAACACCACAATCATCTAAATCTGCATTTCCACCATTACAAATACCACAATCATCATACTCGCCTACACAATCATCTACATCATCACAAATACCATCTTGGTCATTATCTGTGCCAGTACCTCCACAAACACCACAATCATCTAATACATTACCATCACAGTCACATGCGCCATCTGCAATACCATCTCCATTACATACACCACATTCATCCACAACTGCATCAC
>NZRW01000073.1 GCA_002701185.1 Fidelibacterota bacterium | reverse complement strand
TGATTGTGGAGTTTGTAATGGAGAAAATATTAACCTAGATGATTGTGGCGTCTGTTTTGGTAATAATGAAGATAAAGATTGTAATGGAGATTGTTTTGGTACAGCAGTTATAGATGATTGCGGTATTTGTTCTGAAGGTAATACAGGTTATGATTTTAATGCAGATCTTGATGATTGTGGTGTCTGTTTTGGGAATAATGAAGATATAGACTGTGCTGGTGATTGCGCACCTAATACACCAGTTGGCTGTGAAGATGAAAATAATAATGGTGAATGTGGTACAGCGATTATTGATGATTGTGGTGTATGTTCTGGTGGAAACACTAATCATGAATACAATAGTGATATTGATTGTAATGGAGATTGTTTTGGAGGGTCAGTAATTGATGAATGCGGTATTTGTGGAGGAGATGGAGAATCATGTGCTGTATATATAGAATCTTCCATTGAAATAATGATAGATGAAGAAACATTATCAGATGAATCATTGCTAGAAGAATTTACAAATAATTTTGAAGGTTTAATTGAGACACAACTTGGTTTACCATCTGGAACAGTTGAAGTTACAAATATATTACTTGTTGAAACTAGAAACGTAAATGTTATAATTGAGTATACAATTACTTTAACAGAAGAAGAGTTAATAGAAACTGATTTTGAAGATTTGGATGAAATATTAGATATACTAGCTGATGTAGAAGAAAATATTGAATCAGATGATGATTTAGAATTCATTTATGGCTGTACAGATCAGATAGCATGTAACTTTGAAGAAAATGCTAATGTAGATGATGGTAGCTGTTCATACCCACCTGATTATTATGATTGTGATGGAAATTGTATTGATGACATTGATAGTGATGGATTATGTGCTGATATTGATGAGTGTCCACTTGATCCAGAAAATGATATTGATAATGATGGTGTTTGTGGAGATGTAGATCAGTGTCCTGGATATGATGATAATATTGATACAGATTATGATGGTCTAGCAGATGGTTGTGATGAGTGTCCAAATGATGCTGATAATGATGCTGATAGTGATGGTATTTGTGGAGATATTGATATTTGTCCAAATGATTATTTTAATGATATAGATGGTGATGGTATTTGTGGTGATGTAGATCAATGTCCACTTGATAGTAATAATGATATAGATGGTGATGGTTTATGTGATTGTACTTTAGAAGATATTGATGAATGTCCATATGAACCAGATGAGTGTCCAAACGATGCTGATAATGATGCTGATGGTGACGGTGTTTGTGGTGATGTTGATCAGTGTCCTGGATATGATGATAATATCGATACAGACAATGATGGTATAGCAGATGGTTGTGATCAATGTCCGGGATATGACGATAATATTGATACAGATTATGATGGTTTAGCAGATGGCTGTGATGAGTGTCCACTTGATCCAGAAAACGATGCTGATGGTGATGGCGTATGTGGTGATGTAGATCAGTGTGAAGGTTTTGACGATAATATTGATACAGATTTTGATGGTATAGCAGATGGTTGTGATGAGTGTCCACTTGATCCAGAAAATGATGCAGATGGTGATGGTGTTTGTTGTAGTGATGGTGATGGTGATGGCGTGATTGATGATCCATACTGTGAATGTGCTGCAGATTTTTATGACTGTGCTGGTGAGTGTGGGGGTGATGCATATATAGATGATTGTGGTGTATGTGACGATATTGTTGAAAACGATAATGAAACTTGTACAGGATGTACAGATGAAACAGCAGAAAACTTTGATGAAAATGCAACCATATTATGTGAGGATTGTTGTGAGTATGCACCTATAGCATTTGACCTGCTAACTCCAGTTGATGGCACAGAGATTATTTTTAATGAAAATGATTATGATGCATTATTTATAAACTTTGCATGGGAAGAAAGTACTGACCAAAATACTGATGATGTAGTTTCATATAATGTTACTGTAACTAATATTAACACAGGTGAGGTAGAATTAGCATTAACAGATTATGCTCAAGAAGTACTGCCTGTGCCTTTATCATTTATTATTGATGATCCTGTAGAGGGTGAAGATGTAGTATTTAATTGGGAAGTCATTGCGCAGGATGATTCAGAGGGTCAATATGAGACCCCATGTAACCAAGTATTTGAATTTACACTAAGATTTGAATCACTAGGTATTGAAGATACGCTAATACCAGATACGTATGTACTGGGCGATTCATATCCAAACCCATTTAATCCAGTTACAACCATTGAATATGGTTTGCCAGAAGCATCAATGGTAGAATTATCAGTATATGATATACATGGAAAATTAATTAAGACTTTAGATCAAGGTAGTAAAGTTGCTGGCTATTACTCAATTGTATGGAATGCACAAAATGTTCCTACAGGTACATACTTTATTAGACTAATTACACCGGAGTATACAGCCACACGTAAAGTATCACTGATAAAATAATGTTCAGATTATCGATTTATTATTTATTCATACTCTCACTTTTTTTTAGCTGTACAGATACACCAACAACTACTGAAAATTCCTCATCTACTACAGGAGGTTCTAACTCGTATATATCACTAGATTTTGGTTCACATACTAATACTTCTGTTGATATGGTTATTAATACATCAGAAGATATAAGTGGATTTCAATTTACAATAGTAGGCCCAGAAATTACTGGTTTTGATGGAGGTTTTTCTGAACAGTATGGATTTTCTATTGCTAATAATTCTGAAACGGGCATTATAATTGGCTATTCTTTAAGTGGCAGTGTAATTCCTGCTGGAAGTAATGGTGTACTTACAACTTTATTTTTTGAGAATCAAAATTTAAATGTATGTTTAGAAGATGTTATTTTTTCAGATCCAAATGCGATAGCATTAGATATCAATTTTATAGGAGATTGTGTTGAGTATTAAGGTTAATAATATATCAAAATCATTTAAAACTTATGATAGAGATCCAGGTTTGGTTGGTGCATTTAAATCTTTTTTTAATAGACAATACACCAATTTTAATGCACTAACAAATATTAATTTGAATGTTGAAGAAGGTGAAATTTTAGGAATTTTAGGTGAAAATGGAGCAGGAAAAACAACTTTAATTAAACTTATGGTTGGGTTATTGCATCCAACATCAGGTACTATACAAATAAAAGATTATGTTCCTTGGAATAGAAATCATGATTTTTTAAAAATGATTACTGTAGTCATGGGTCAAAAAAATCAATTATGGTGGGATATTCCTGCATCAGAATCTTTTTTGCTAAACAAGCGAATTTACCAAATTGAAGACAGTGATTACAATACTATCTTAAATGAAATGATTGAATTATTAGATGTTAAAGAAAAATTAAACACCCAAGTTAGGCGTTTATCACTAGGCGAAAGAATGAAAATGGAAATTATTGCTTCTTTACTTCACAAACCTAAAATTATCATGTTAGATGAACCTTCATTAGGTTTAGATGTTATGTCCCAAGCAAAAATACGAGAGTTTGTTAAGTATTATAATGAACAATATAATGCAACTTTTATCATAACGAGCCATTACATGAATGATATTGATTCTATGTGCAAAAGGGTATTTGTTATGAATAAAGGAAAAGGTTTATATGATGGTGATTTTTCTCAGCTCATAAAAAAAATTAACCCTACCAAAAAGCTTGTATATAACTTTGATAAAAAATTATCTGATGAAAATGTTAAATATTTAGAAAAAAAATATATTTTTAATATTGATGAGAATATTTTAACAGCTCAACTTGATGATAATCATTTAAATAATTTATTAAAAGATTTGTTCGAGATAAGTCAATCTACTTCTTTTCAAATTGAAGATTTGCCAGTTGAAGAAACAATGCGTTCTTTTTTTGAGGATCCTGAAAACTATCTAAAATAAATGATTTTATGGTATAAAAAATATAGCTCAATCCTTAGAGCTTCAGTAATAACTGCATTAGAATATAAAGCTAACAGTTTGGTAGGTTTATTTGCTATTCTTTCTGGATTGCTTGTTGAATATTTGATTTGGAGCATGGTTTATTCATCAGAGAGTACAGGTCAAACTATTAATGGTTTGACAACTCAGTGGACTTTTAATAGACTAATTGCATATATATTTCTTTCAATGATTATTGGGCAGCTAAAATCTTCATGGGTAACATCTCATGAAATGATTATGCAAATTAGACAAGGGTACATGAACCAATATATAGTTAAACCTCTATCTTTTTTTAGTTATCATTTGATGAACTTTATAGGTACAAACATTTTATATTATGTACCATATTCATTATTAATTTTTTTCTCACCTATTATTTTTAAAAATATTNTTTTTATAAATCCAATTCAAATTCCTTTTTTCATNCTTTCATTGGTAATGTCGATTTATTTATCATATAGTATATATTTTTTTATGGTATGTTTTGCTTTTTGGTTTGGTGAGGTAAGAGCATTGCTTGCNGCATACAATATTTCAATGTTTGTTTTAGCTGGTCAAATTATTCCTTTAGATTTTTTTCCAGCAGGATATAATCAAATTATTAATTACACACCCATACCCTATTTAATTAAGTTTCCAGTTGATATAGCGATGTCTCAACAAATAAATATTTCTCATTGGCTTTATTTACTTTTTATTGGCTTAATTTGGTGTGTTATAATGCGCTTTTTAAGTAGCTTATTATACAGTTTAGGTATTAGAAGATATGAGGCATTTGGTGCGTAGATATTTTAGCTTATGGTATTCGATACTCAAATATAGCTTATCAAGAGATATGGAGTATAAAACAAATTTTATTGGAAGTCTATTTGTTGATGGAATATACTACGTAACATGGTATTATTTTTTTGAAGTAATTTATTCAAAAACAACTATGCTTGGAGATTTTGATAGAGAAGCAATTTTAGTTTTTTTGATATCAACATTCTTTGTTGACACATTATTTATGATGCTTTTTGATGGTGCAGGTTATTTAAAAGAACATATTAGAACTGGTAGTTTAGATTTCATTTTATTAAGACCAGTCAACTCACAATTTTTAATTTCATTTAGATANATACGAAGTTATGCAATTGTTAGTTTTATAATTTTGTCAATCATATTGATAAATATTTTGCAATTATTCCATCCAGATTCATTAAATGTTTTCAATCTTTCACTTTTTTTTGTATCACTTATGTTAGGGGTCACGATATGGTATTGTATAGAGTTTATAATGTCATGCCTTACATTTTATTTTAGAGATTTTAGGACAGGTGGATGGCTTACACATGAAATTATGAAATTTTCTATGCGACCTGATAGNATATATACTGGTTTAGTAAGAAAAATTTTATTTACAATACTACCTATGGCTTTAGTAGCATCAGTACCATCAAGAATTCTTCTTTACGGAATTAATTCAACAAATTTAAAGTACTTATGTGCTCAAATAGTTGTTGTTGCATTATTATTTTTATTGACAAGAATATTTTGGAAGAATGGAATGAAAAAATATGAAAGTGCTCAAAGTTATACTGGACCTGTACTTTAAGTTTTNTTTGGTTTTTTCTTCGCAGCTGGAAATAATATATTATTTAATATAAGTCTGTATCCTGGAGAATTTCTATGTAAATCTAAATCAGTCGGTGGGTCTCCAACAAAGTGCCTGTAATCTTCTGGATCATGCCCACCTAAGAATGTAAAAGTACCTTTTCCAATGTTACCATGAATATATTTAACTTGTTCAGAATACAAATCATCACCAAGAATTAAGACATGAGATTTTAAGAATTTTTTATTATATCCAGTTGTTTGGCCCATAAATCCATTTACATTAGTTACATGATTTTGTATTAACATAGTTGGAACAGGATCCCATTTAGCTGAAAAATTATTTAATGTAAAATAATCAGACTCTGCACTTCTAGTTGTTGGTTGGTGACTGGAAGGATAATCTATATTAGAATATTCATAAATAGTAGGATCTGTAAAAAGNTCATAGTTCTCAAACGCTATACCATTAGAATAATCTACACTTAAAGGGTCAAAATTATCAATTGGTGTACCATCATAAATAGAGTGAGCAAAATCTATGTTATAAAAAGATAATGCTATATCAAAAGAATCAGTTGCTGAACACATTGCAAATAAAAATCCTCCCTTACTAACATAGTCTCTAATTTTTAACGCTATTGTTTTTTTAAATTTGTGTACGGTATCATATCCATATTTATTTGCTGTTTGAGTAAAGCTATTTTCCATTTGTTTATACCAGCTTT
Source organism: Fidelibacterota bacterium (assembly GCA_002701185.1). GTDB lineage: Bacteria > Fidelibacterota > Marinisomatia > SCGC-AAA003-L08 > D37C17 > TMED6. The sequence goes on along the minus strand of NZRW01000073.1, from coordinate 4,649 downwards.
GATTTCGATATCTATAAAATTTACCATATTGGCCAGTAAAATCTTCATGATGTAAATGTAACCAATCATATTTATATAAGGCTCCATTCATTACTTCATCATCAAAAACAACATCATATTTAATATCAGCATATGTTAAAGCTAATGTAACAGCGTCATCCCAAGGTTGCTGATTTGGTGGAGAATAAACAGCTATTTTTGGAGTTTTATCAAGTATTACTAGTTCCATATTTTCTTCTTCAATCATTGAATATATAAGTGATATTTTTTCAATTGATAAACTTTCGTATAAAACATTTTTTAATAAGCATTCCCTTTTTGTATTTTCATTTACATCAATTATGAATGAACCACCCCTATAGTTTAATAACCACTCAACCTTATTTTGTTTTTTTAAACTTGAAAAAGCTATGCCGTAAGCTTTTAAATGGTTTGTTTGATTCTCATCCATTGGGATTAAAATTTTATTTAAAGAAAAAGTAAAGTTGACAAATAAACATAATATTATAAATCTAATATTTATCACAATTCATAATCCTCCATAATTAATTTATTCAATTCATTTAGTCTTTTAATAATGTCTTCTTTATAAATTGTGTTAGGAAAATCTTCTAAAATTTTTTCATATAAACTCACAGCTTTTTTNTAATTTTTATTGATTCTATCTTCAATTTCAGCATTAATTATAGTAGATATTTCACTATATACAGTTTTATTTTTCATTTCATTTATTAGCTTTTGTGTATTATGAATATTTCCTTTTTGTAATTCAATTAATGCATATTGAAAATGTGCNAGTTCAGAAATTAAAATATTTTTATCATTTATAAGTTCAATTAGATCCAGTATTGATTCAAAACTTTTATTCATTTTTATTTTATGTAAGATGTTTGAATATTTTTGAAATTTATCTTTATCTTCTTTAAAAAATAGTAATATCATTTTTAATTCAAGCAAATCATTATAAGTATTTTCATCTAATTTTACTTCACTTAAAAGAGAATCTAAATTTTGATTAAACATATTATAATTTCCTTTATATAGTAAAATTTCTACATTCTTAAATTTAATTTTATTATCTAAAGTAAAGTTTTCATTATTGTATTTATTTGTAGATATTATTTTTAATGCTGAATCTAAATAACCTTTTGAAATTAATATGTTACTTTGCCTAGCTTTTATCTTACTATAACTATTATTAAGTGATTTATTGTTAATTTTATTTAATATGTAAAACGCAGAATCTAAATCAGAATAAATATTTAAGTAGATATCTGATAAAGCTAATATACAATCATCTATTCTTATGTTATTTGTAATTAACTTATTATATGTTTGAATTAGATANTCTATTTCATTATTACTATAATTAATCTGTTGTTTAAAATTAAAAAATAAATTTGAACTAAATTGCTTATTTGAAATAGGTAAATAATTATTATTCATTTGGCTTTCAATTAAAACAATATCTAATGATTCAAATAACTGATCAATAATAATATTTTTGGAAATTGAACTAATATTATTATTTTTTTTTGATTCAGTTAAAAATATTATTGATTCATCAATTGAATGTTTAAATTTTTTCTCATCTTTAAAAATAGAGATTAGTTTTCTAGAAAAAAAGTCAGGCACATCATATTTTTTTCTAATATATTTTATAAAATCATATGCATAGCTTATTTTTTTATTTTTAGAAATTTTTAAAAGTAAAAATTCAAATTTAAATATATTATTTTTTTGATCTTGATATTTCTGTTCTAAAGCATACAAATCATTAATCCAACTTTGATCTTTATTCCATATTTTAATTTCAATTAAATCAGTTTCTGCTTCAAATAATAACTTCGTATTTAATGTATTATTTATGAANTTGTTATAGCATGAAATTAGAACGTCATATTCTTGTTTTTGGCTTTGAATAATTTTTATTTTTTTTAAATATTCATAACTAGTTGGGTTCTTTTCAAATATATCTAAATAAATTTTTAGTGCATCATCATATTTTTTTTGTTGAAAATATATCTCTGCCTCTTTCCATAAAAAATATTCATCATTTTTAGTTTCAGTAAAACAAAATGATATTATTATGTTCAAAACAATTAAACTTATAAACTTATTTTTCATTTATTTTTTCATCAATTAGAATTTTTAAGTATTCTTTTATAATTTTTTTATTTTCATTAGATATATTTTTGTTACTATTAATATCATCTAAAGTTTTATATAATTTTTTTAACTCTTCTGTATTGTCTTTATTTTCATCAAAACTTTTAGAGTTTTCCCATTCATTATTATTATTTTCTTCAGCTTCCCATCTATTATCGTATCCTCTATTTTGTTGAGCGTTTTTATGCTCAAGCAATCTTTTATAAACTTGTTTTCCTCTGTTAATACTTTCTTGTGAAATTTGATTGTTTCTTAAATCATCAATTATTTTATCCATATCATCTAGAGCTTTTCCTAGACCATCACCCTGTTTATCAGTTGAAGATGTAGAATTTTCATCCATTAATTGTTCAAGTTGATTTTTTAGTTGCTGCTGTTGCTGCATTAAACTTTGCATTAGACCTTCACCTGTTTGTTGTTGGCCAAATGGCATTGGTATGAGAGAATTCATACCTTGATTAATCTGACTTTGACCAGACATTAGTTGTTCCATTGATTGTATATATTGACTATAACCTGAGGCTTCTCCAGAACTTTGCATTTGATCCATTGCATTAATTAATTGTAGTACAGTTTTGTTAATAAAAGTCATAGTACTGTATTGATTTTTCTTTGCTTCAGAAATTTTACCTTGTTCTAATCCAGCAATTGTTTTTGATAAATGNTTAAAAATTTGACTATATGTTTTAGATACTTCAGGAGAAATGTGAAAACTTTTTTTTGATAATTCAGATATCTGCATAAATACACTCTTATATTGTTGCATTAGTATATTTTCTCTTTTTTTGATTGTATCTATTCTATCATCATTTTTTGATTTTATAGTTCTACTAATTTTTATTAACTGCTCTTGCTCATATGACATATCAATCAAATTTTTAATAATTCGAGTAAACGCATTAAGCATCTCTAAGCTGGCCTTATTTTTATATTCTTCAATAATTTTATTTAACTCATTTTTTATATCATTAAGATTCTTTTCCAATTCNCTACTTTTGCTTGCCATTGAATCTTTACTCTTATCGTTTGATATTTGATTAAGTAAATTTTTCATATCATCTTCTTTTTGAGTGTCAATGACTTTTTCTAATTTATTTGATATTGTAGAATCAATATTTTGAGTTAGTTTACTAGCTTGTTTAAGATTTTCACTAAAATCATTTAAATTTTCTTTTTGCATATTTANCATTGGATCAATATTTTTTTCATTATGATTTTCTTCTATCTCTTTTGATATATTTTTTTGAAAATCTGACATTTCATTTATTTTATTTATTAATTCACTTANCTTTTGTTCAGCAACAACTTGCTCAAANAAATCAATCATTCTATCCAATTGTGATTCTAAATCATCAATTTCAAAATTTAAATTATTGAGGTCTTCTAAAGATTTTTTGAAATCATCTTGGTTCATAGAATTTTGCAATTGTTCAAGAGCTTTCATNAAATCTGAATTNAGCATATCTTTAAACATTTCTTGAAGTTTTTCAATTTTTTCACCAAGCTCTTCATTAATTAAATCATTTTTAGAATTTAATTCTTCAATGGTTTGAATTGTTGATTCAAGATTTTCTATCTTATTAGCAATTTCATTTAGTTCTTCGCTCATATTGCTTAATTCTTGATTTTGTTCAAAACCTACTTGCTGTTTTAGAACATCTTTTGAAATGTTATCATACATGTTTTTAAGATCATCTACTGAGTTTAACATCTCATCAAAATTTTGTTCTATTACTTGCTGTTCTTCTTCGACTTCAAAGTAGAGCTGTTCTAAACTTGGTACATACGCTCTAAGAGTATTTGATTTTCCAAAATTTGACTCAAAGTTATTTTTGTAATCGTATGCATTAATCCAATAAAAAATTTCATCACCAGGTGATAGATTTAAGTTTTTAATATCCCAGTTATAAGTAAAAAATACATTTTTTTTATTAGTGTCTCTGAAATTTTTAAGTTCTTTTTTATATGAGATTGTATCTTGCTCCAAATAATATGGTTTATTTATTTTATAGTTCAGCTCTATTTTATTTAAACCAAAATCATCAGCAGCTTCTATCTCTAAAGGTAAGTTATATGTGTCCTCAATTTTAAAGTCATTTTTTGGGTATTTAATATTCGCCATTGGGTCTAAATCATTAACCTTAATAATTTTATAGTTGATGGGTATACTATAGTAATCATTAAAATCAGAAAATTTTAATTCCAAGTCAAATGAATTATATATATTAATTTTTGTATGAACTGTGGCAGAATTACTAACAATATTTTCTACACTATCATTATTGAAAATTAGTTGAGCATTTTTTATNTCTGNATCAAANTCTGCTATTATATTTAGTAAAGAACCTTCTAAAATTTCTATATTTTTTATACTTTGAGCTATGAGTAATTTTTTCTATATTTGTATATGATGGAGGCTCAAAGTATATATCTAAATTTTTAATTTCTGGCCTGTCCTTAATTTTAATATAAAATGTATC
>NZRW01000072.1 GCA_002701185.1 Fidelibacterota bacterium | reverse complement strand
AAATAAATTAAAATCAGAGACTAATGAAGATGTATAATTTATATAATGATAATGAAGATCTCTGTTTAACTTTTTATCATCATCATTAGGGGACCACGGATATGATAATTGATTTTCATGAAAATACATTATAAATGGTCCTTGTTGTTTTTTTGAAACTAATGATTTAAATACAGGAAGATTTAAAAAATCAGAACATAAAATAAGATCATATGTTTTATTACTATTATTTAACTGTTGTGCTAAAGTTACTGCACCTCCATGCATTCTCCACTTCCATTTATTTCCTGGCAAAGATAGAATATCAATAGTATGAATGCTATGTTTTTGATATGAATCTATCCATTTTTTATGAGATCCTGAATAATATGGTTCAATATATAATATATTCATTTATAACGATTACTTAAAGTTATACTTTAGATGATTTATATGAAAACTTTATGTTTGAATTTATTAATCTTTCTAAAAAGATTTTACCTCCACATTCAGCAGGTGAAATAACCCCTTTAGTACTATTTAGTTTATTATAATCCAGAATAATAGCTAAAGCTAACTCAGAAATAAATTTAGAAGTTTCTCCATATCCAGGGTCTCCCCCTTTAACCTCTGTTAGATATTTATGACTTTTTGATTTACTTATAATTTTATAATTAAACCAGTGCCTATTTCTTTCTTCTTTTGACGGTCCAGTTCCTGACGGGATAAATGATTTTAACCAATTTCTTGTAAACTCAAACTTAGCTAGAAATGATATGCCTATTAAAGGTACAATCAATGACATAACCTGCCATAAATTTTTAAAGGTTAAATATTTTGTAAAGTTAAAATTTTCACCGTAATTAAAATATCTTGATGAGGACATTATTATAGAGCGATCAATATCTGGAAATATTAAAGCCCATCTCTTTATATTTTTATCAAAGTAGAACGATCTCACCTTATTTTTAGTGTTAGATTTTCCAACTCTTAGTTTGTTAGTGTCAAAATGATTAAGAAATGAGGCCCATGTTCCCCCAGAAATTTTTCCTTTACTTGTGAGAAAGCATTTTATATCTAGATCTTGCTCTTTAGATTTTATAAAATTAAAATATACACCCAAATCTGTAGGCACAGATTCAAATCCACAACAATTAACTATCATTGTTTTAGAATCTTTGGCCTTAACACTAAAATTTTCTTTTACATACTTAACAAACGTTGACTCTCCAGTAATATCAAGATAATGACAATTATTGTCAATACAGCTTTCAACAAGTGCTTTACCGTATAATGCATATGGGCCTACAACTGATATAACAACCTTTGATTGAGATGTCATTTTATCAATAGATAGCTTATCAAATGAATCTACTTTTAAATAGTCAACATTATATTTTTTCGCAATATCCTCAATTTTTTTATTATTTCTACCAGAAATGCCCCATTTTATTGATTTTACATCTAAATGAGTAGATAGATAGTCACATATTAAACCACCAGTAAAACCTGTTGCGCCATGTACTATTATATCATATTTTTTTTCTACCATACTATTTCCTTAATATTATGTTTTTTTAAAAAAGAATTAATTTTAGAAAATGGTTTAGATCCAAAAAAACCATTATATGCTGAAAGTGGAGATGGGTGTACACTTTTTAATATTAGATGATCATTTTTAAAGATGTGATTTTCTTTTTTTTGAGCATAAGAACCCCATAATAAAAAAACGATATTTTTTTTCTTTTCACTAATCTTACTAATTACAGATTCTGTAAATTGTTCCCAACCTTTATTTTTATGGGAATTTGCAATACCTGATTGTACTGTTAGTACACTATTCAATAGCAACACCCCTTGATTAGCCCAATTTTCCAAACAACCTGAATCTCTTTTTATATTTAAATCAGCATATAATTCTTTATAAATATTCTTTAATGATGGAGGGATTTTTACTTTATTTTGCACACTAAAGGCTAGGCCGTGAGCCTGGTTAAGCCCATGATATGGATCTTGACCAATAACAACAACTTTAACTTTGTTAACTGGTGTTAAGTTAAAAGCATTAAATATTAATTTAGGTGGAGGGAAAATTTCTTTAGTTTTATATTCACTTATGATGAATTTTCTTAACATTAAAAAATAGTCTTTTTCAAATTCATCATTTAACAAATCAAACCATGAAGGTTCTATGTTAACTTTTTTCACTGGTTATATCCATATCTATCATGTGTGGAAAATCATGACAATTCTCACTAAACCCACAACTACTGCAAGTGTAATGACAATTAATAATTACGATTTCATCATTACATACTATACAGTTTTTTTTCTCAATCATAAATTTATTTATCTAAAATATTACAAATTTCTTCTGTTAATAAATTATAAACATGTAAAGATTCTAAATTTTCTTTCAATTGAGATTTTTTAGACGCGCCAAGTATAACTGAACTAACATTTTTATTTTTTAAGCACCAAGCAATAGATAACTGAGCCATGGTAACATTCATTTGTTTAGCCAAATCATTGATTTGATTTAATTTTGGCATAAAACTATCTTGTAATAACTCTTCTTGTAACCATTCATAACCTTTAACTTTAAATCTATGCTTATTAGGCATTCTTTTCATATACTTCCCAGANAACACTCCAGATGCAAGTGGCGACCANATTGTTGTACCTAAGCCGTATTTCTCAAAAATTGGAGCATATTCTTTTTCAAATCTTTCTCTNTATAAAAGGTTATATTGAGGTTGCTCCATTGTAGGTCCTCTNAAACCAAGTTTNTCTGATACTTTATAAGCAAAATCNATTTCTGCAGCGCTCCATTCAGATGTTCCCCAATAAAGGATTTTTCCNTGNNTTATTAAATCATTCATCGCNTATACTGTCTCCTCAATTGGNGTCTCAGGATCAGGNCTATGACAATAATACAAGTCAAGATAATCAACTTGCAATCTTTTTAATGCCATGTTACAAGCATCATGAAGGTGCTTTTTGCTTAANCCTTTTTGAGTTGGTAATTCCCCNCCCCAAAANGCTTTACTNGAAATAATNTACGAATCTCTNGACCATTTTAATTTCTTTAGTATCTTACCCATTAATAATTCTGATTTACCATTAGCATAAGCTTCAGCATTATCAAAGAAATTTACCCCATAATCNTTTGCTATTGACATACAGGTCATTGCAGTAGATTCNGTTANCTGATTAACAAATGTTACCCATGAACCAAAAGATAAACAGCTAATTTTAAGACCTGACTTTCCTAAATTTCTATACTCCATAATCTTTCCTCTTAAATATTTATTTAGTTAATTGATCTACAAACCATTTTTCATATGAAGGNTTTAATATCTCAAAATTGNATTTAATCAATTCGAAAACTTCATAATTATGGTTTTCATTAATACAATTAATGACTAAGGGTTCTAACTTATCTATTGTTTTAACTTCTAATTTATACTCTAGAGTTGAATGTCTCTGTTTATTCCATATAAACTCCGATTCAACCTCTGATATCTTATTACAAGCACTAAGTTTATTTTCAATAAGTAATTTGGATATCTTTTTAAGAACTTCTTTTGAGTCACTTGTTGTTGATATGCAAATCACTATTTTTAATTATTTTTTTGCAGCAGCTTTCTTTTTAGCTGGAGCCTTTTTAGTTGCAGTTTTTTTCTTTGCTGGAGCTTTTTTAGCTACAGTTTTTTTCTTTTCAGGCTTACTTTCTTCTTTAACTTCTGCTTCAGCTTTAGGTTTAGAAACTTTTCTTACAGGTTTTTTAAGCTGTAATGATTCGACTTTTAACCTTTTAAGTCTATCTTTATTTTTTCTATGCTTTTTATTAGCATTTCTTTTTCTTTTATTCATTACTTCCTCTTTATTTAATCATCTCATGTTTTAATTTGCGATCCATCAATTGATTAATAGCAATTTCAGGATTTTTTTTGTCAAATAATATACTATACACCTGACTAACTATTGGCATAATAATTTTATTGTTTTTTAATATTTTATGTACTGTTTTAGTTGCTGATATGCCTTCAACATGCATTTTAATTTCTTTGTAAGCATTATCTAATTGGTAACCTTTACCTATAAGCACTCCAAAAGCTCTATTTCTACTATGTTTACTATATGCTGTTACAGTAAGGTCACCTATACCACTTAATCCATTAAATGTTTCTTCATTACCACCAAAATAAGTTCCAAGTAATTTCATTTCATTCAAACCTCTTGAAATTAGTGCAGCAATTGTATTTTCACCATAATTAAGCCCAATGCATATACCTGCTGCAATTGAAATGATGTTTTTGCAGGCAGCACCAACCTCAACTCCAATTACATCAGAGTTAGTATATATTCTAAAATAATTAGTTGAGAACAAATCTTGTATAAGTTTAGCCTTGGACTGATTATTAGATGCTACAACAACAGCTGTAGGTAGCTTTTTAATTACTTCTTCAGCATGACTAGGGCCTGATAATACACAATAATTATCTTTTAAATTTATAAAGTTCTCACAAACAACCTGATAAAAAGTCATTTTGTGATCGTAGCTAAATCCCTTAGCACAATTTACTATAATCGGATTTTTTGATTTAGAATTATCATTAATCCAACTTAAACTAGCATAAACATACTCAGTCGGTTGAACAATGAAATATATATCGTAATCTTTGATATCATTTTTATCGTTTGTAATATTAATTTCATCGGGAATTTGTATAGTATCAAAGTATTTAAAAGTTTTATTTGTATCATAATAGTTATTATGATGGTAGATAGTAAGTGAAATATTTTTATTTTGTGATAAGACTAAAGCTAGTGCTGTTCCCCATGATCCTGCACCAAGAACTGCTACTTGCATTAATTGATCTCACCAATAATGTAATAGTTTTCATTAATGTTTTTAAGGTAGGTTTCTGCATCTGAAATATAATCTTTTTTAATAATTAAGACCATGCCAATACCTAAATTAAAACTTTTTTTCATGTCATCAGTAGGCACATTACCAACATTTTGTATTAACTTAAAAATATTTGGCCATTCCCANACATCCCAATCTACATTTAGCTTTAAATCANCAGTTAATATTCTATTAGTGTTNCCTTCAAGCCCNCCTCCAGTTATGTGAGATAANCCTAANAACCAATCTTNTGGNATAGCTTTATCTAAAATATGTAGATATGATTTATGAACTGATAACAATGATTCTGATATTGTTGAATTGATTTCAGATACATATTCATCAACTTTAAATTTATCTAGTAAGACTTTTCTAGCTAATGAATATCCATTAGTATGCAAACCTGTTGATGGTAAACCAATAAGAACATCTCCTTTTTGAATTACTCTATCAGATAGTAAATNGTCGCCATCAACTGCACCAATTACTGTACCGCACAAATCGTATTCATCATCTGAGTAAAAACCAGGCATTTCTGCTGTTTCTCCACCAATTAGTGCGCAACTATTTTCTTTACAAGCTTTTGATAACCCATAAATAACATCATTAAAAACGTTATTGTCTAGTTTTCCAGTTGCAAAATAATCTAAAAAGAATAATGGTTTGGCTCCCATAACTAAAATATCATTCACACAATGGTTTACTAAACATTGACCTATAGTTTTGTGGTTACCGCTTAAAAATGCAATTTTAAGTTTAGTGCCTACACCATCCGCGCTTGAAACTAAAATTGGGTTGTTGTAGTCATTTTTAGGAAATTTGTAGCAAGCGCCAAAAGAGCCAAGATTAGATAAAACATTTTTATTAAAAGTACCTTTTACAAGTGATTTTATATCTTCAACAGCTCTATCTGCAGCTTCTATATCAACACCAGCTTCTTTATATGTGGTCATATTAGGAGTACATCTTATTTATAAGTTCAGAGTAATTTTGTTCAACAACTTTCTTAACAATAGACATTTTAGGTGTCATTTCACCCTTTTCTATTGAAAAAGGTTCAGTTAATAATGTGAATTTTTTAATTTTTTCATAATTTGAAAATTCGCTCATAGCAATTTCAACTTCACTATTAAAAAGCTCAATAACATCAGGGTGATCAACCAAAGCATTAGGGTCTTTTAAATCACTACCATTATTCTTCAAAAATGATGTTAGAGAATCAAAGTTTGGAACTATGAGAGCAGTTAAAAAGTTCCTTTTATCTCCAATTACATGTACCTGCTCAATAAATGATGAGGTGGCTAGTTTAAGCTCAATTGGAGCTGGAGCTATATTTTTCCCTCCAGATGTAACTATTAAACTTTTTTTACGATCTGTAATCTTAAGAAAACCATCTTCATCAATAATTCCAATATCTCCTGTATGAAACCAGCCATCATTGTCAAAAACCTCTCTTGTTGCTTCTTCATTCCTATAATACTTTGTCATTATATTTGGTCCTTTAGCAAGTATTTCACCATCATCTGCAATTTTTATATTAACATTGAACAAAGGTTTACCAACATAACCAAACTTTAAATCTGTTGGGCTATTAACTGTTAAAACAGGGCTAGTTTCAGTCAAACCATAACCTTCAAGTATTGTTATATCAACAGCGGCAAAAAATTCAGCTAAATGTTTAGATAACGGTGCACCACCTGATACAAAAAACTTAATCTTTCCACCAAAACGAGCCTTAACTTTACTATAAATAAGTTTATCTGCAATTTTATGCTTTAAAGATAGAAAAAAGCCAATTTTTTGTTTTGATACTTTAAGGTTTGAATATTTTGAACCAACATTGAGTGCCCAATTGAATAAGTTTTGACGAATTTTTGGTGCACTTTTAATACCTTGCATGAATTTAGCATGGATTTTTTCAAAAACACGAGGCACACAAACAACGATAGTTGGGCTAGATTCAACCATATTATCTGCAATTGTTTCCATATTTTCAGCGTAGTATATGGTTGCTCCAATCGTAAAAGGTGTATAATGTCCACCCATTCTCTCTAAAACATGACTAAGTGGCAAAAATGATAAGAAAGTCTCATTATTAGTAAACTCTGCAACTTTAAGAGTACCTTCAACATTAGAAAGTAAATTTTTATGAGTTAACACAACTCCTTTTGGAACACCTGTTGTGCCTGATGTGTAAATGATTGTAAGGATATCATCCTCTTTGACAGAGTTTACCATATCAGAAAAAGATATATCACAATCTTGAGAAAAGTCTTTACCTTTATCTAAAAAAGTTACAAAATTCATGGTATCATTTGATTCCTGTTTACAAGAATCATCAAGAACAACAATGTACTTTAAATCTTTACAATTACTTTTAATGCTATTTACTTTCTCTAATTGTTCTTGATTTTCCACAAAAATTAGCTTTGAATTTGAGTTTTGTAAAATAAACTCAACTTGACTGGATATTAATGTTGGATATATAGTTACAGTTGACATAGTTGAACAAATGATACCATAATCACACATAGCCCACTTTGGTGAATTATTAGAAATGATTGCAATATTTGAATTTGCCTCAATTCCAAGTGATCTTAANCCAAAAGATATATCTTCAACTGTTATAAGTATATCTTTTCCATTTAGACCAACCCAATCATTATCTTTTTTGTAGTAAAATAGTTTTTTGTCTGAACAACGTTCAGTTGTAGATACAAACATTTCGGATATTGTTTTATAATTCATAGGATAAAATACTTACTTAACTCATTTTGATATTACATAATACATCTGAAATTTACAATCTTAATTAGATATTTAATATATAATTTTATAAATTTACATGTAAAATTTATGCCGAGGTGGTGAAATTGGTAGACACGCCGGATTCAAAATCCGGTTCTTTTTAAGAGTGTGGGTTCGATTCCCACCCTCGGTACCATTTTTAGTATTTTAAGATGAAATTTTTTAAGCTTACCTGTTCCTTGCTAGTTTTCATCTTGCTCTTCTTATCTTTAGATAATTTTATATTATAAATTTTTGATACAACATATTCATTTAAGGTTATTTTATTATTATATTCAAAATTCATTGAATAATTATCATCAATTTTTTCATTTGTAATGGTGCTATGAAAATGGTAAGCTCCACAATTTGTTGGACAAGAATAAATATTATCTTTATTAACTTTGATATTTATGATTTCCCCATTTGATAAATGTATTTCATATAATGAGTCAGAAAATATCTTACCTAACTCTATTCCTCCATACATTAATAATAATGATACAACAACTTCAATTACTTTATACATAATAACTACCTCCTATNAATAATATCATAAATAGGAAGAAGTTTTTTTATAAACTACATCACAAAAATTGATCCTTTAAAAAAAATGTGACCTTTATCAAAAAAAATTTTAGATAGTGAATTATGTGATGCAATTAATAAAAAATTAATGATTTATGCATTAAAATAATACAAGCGCAAATAAGGAGGTCTAACATGTCATTGAATAAACAAAAAGAATTAAAATATATATTGTTGTTAAATCTAATTATAGGTATCCATAATATTATTAATTTTTCTATAAATGGTTACTGGAGCGCATTAATAATAGGAATTTTAAATATTGGTGTATGGTGCCTTTTAAGAGATATGAAATTAATACCAATTATAATAGAAAGATTTAATAAATGAAATCTATTTACCCTTCCAAGATGGTTTACGTTTTGATAAAAAGGCTTTTATTGCCTCTTTTTTATCTTCGGTATCTATGACTGAGGAGTAGGCTTTATTTTGTAACTCCCTTAAATCGTTAGCGTCTTTAAAAATTTCATTGAATAATGTTTTTGAGGCCTTAATAGCAAGTGGAGCATTTTCTAAAATTTCTTGCGAAATTTCTAAGGTTACACCTAATAATTCTTCCTCTTTACTCATAAAATCTATAACCCCATCTCCATAAGCAGACTCTGCATTAAACTTTTGAGCAGTAAATATCCAATATTTAGATTTAGGTAAACCAATTAGTTTAGCTAGTCTATATAAACCCCCTGCACCTGGNATTATACCAAGTGAGGTTTCAGGTAAACCAACGTATGAATTTTCAGAAGCAATTCTTAAATCACAACAAAGCGCTAATTCTAATCCGCCACCAAGNGCAGCGCCATTAATAGAAGCAATTGTTGGAATAGATAAATTTTCAATTCTATCAAAAATAGAATTAACTTCATTTATAAAAGTGATAGTCTGATCTGATGTCATATTTTTACGTTCTTTTAAATCCGCACCAGCAGAAAAATGTTTCTGTAATGATCTAAAAATTATTAATCTACATTTATTATCATTCTCAATATGATCAATAATAGATGCTAAATCAGATACAAATTGTTTGCTTAGTGCATTAACAGGGCTGTTATTAAGATTAATAAAACCTATACCATCCTCATGTAGTTCATACTTTGCACATTTAAGATTTAACATAGCTCTCCAATTCTTTTGGGATATCTAAGTCTAATAATAAAGCTGCTTGTGCATGAGTTTTTCCTTGGGCATCATTAATTAAGGTTTCACTACCACCTCCACCTAGACTATCTTTTAAAATAAAATTTAATGATAAAATATTATCCAACTCATACCTAATAATGTCACCTTTAACAATTTCAGAAAAATGATTTTTTATAAACTTTGTACTTATTGTTTTTTTTGCCCACTGATAAACTGGTTCATCAAAAAAATATATACCAACATTTGAATGCTTTCCTTTATCTCCAGATCTTGCACCAGCTATTTGTTTTAGTTTTATTCTCATTTATGAAATCACCTTAATCTTTATGTGTTTTTTATTTATCAAACATGGCCAAAACGCTATTATTTCTTGAGGTCTAGGTCTTCCTCCTGAAAAACCAGTAACTCCAGGTGGACCAGAAGTGATTACTGGAGCTAATTCTTTTCCAAATCTAATAATTTTATTTTTATCATTATCTCTAACTGAAAGTCTTAATACAACTTCGTTTGGTTCAGATTTGAATTCTTTAATTTTATTACCATGACATGATGAAACGCCAAGATATTCAGTTAAGGTTTCATCAAAATTTATTCCAGCATTTTCTAATCTGGACCAAATAAGCTTTGATGTAAACTCTGCCTTCTCTAATGCGTCTGGACCTGATATAGTTAGCTGTCCACTAGCTTTGTATCCATTAAAATAATTTATAGATACTTTATATGTATCAGTGGCTGGATAACCTTTAACACCAGAAACTTCCACAACATTATCACTAATTTCATTTAAANTAAAGGATGTNAAATCNACAACTACATCAGGNGATATATAATTNTTAGGNTCACCCATTTCATACAAAATCTGTTCTATAATTGTATATTTATTNACCAATCCACCTGTTTTTTCAGGTTTTGTAATCTGAAATGTTGTATCATCTGANAAATGTGCAATTGGATAACCTACATTATCTAATTCAGGTATATTTTTCCAATCAGTAAAATTTCCACCAGAGCATTGCGCTCCNCATTCTAATATATGACCAGCAAGTGTGCCNGCTGCTAANTTATCATAATCATCTTTTTTCCATCCAAATTCATATATNGCAGGACCTAAAACTAAACCAGGGTCACTAACTCTACCTGCCAAAACAATATTAGCNCCAGTCTTTAATGCTTCTGCAATAGAAAAGCTATTAATATAAGCGTTAGCCGAATAAACATTATCTTTTATATTATCAAAAGATGATTGGTCATCCATATTATTAAAATTTACTCCTTCATTAAGTAAAGTTTCCATATCGTTTAAAATGTCATCACCCTTAATAATTGCAATTTTTAAATCTAAGTTTAACTCATGTGCAAGGCTCAACAAATTATCTTTGCAAACTTCAGGATTAACTCCACCAGCATTTGTTACTATTTTAATATTTTTTTCGATGATATCATTCATGACTCTTTTAATTAAATCAATAAAATCTGTGGCATAACCTTTGTTTGGATTCTTGAGCTTTTGTCTTTGCATTATTGAAAGAGTTACTTCAGCCAGATAATCGAGCGTTAAATAGTCTATATCACCATATTTGATTAAATTATAAGGTGCATCNATAGAATCTCCCCAAAAACCTTGNCNATTTGCTATTTTAATTATTTTTTTCATACTTGTAANACACCATAATTTGGTTTATCTATTTTTTTAATATTTGATATAANTGATAANGCATAAGATAATTTATNTCTCGTTTCANTAGGNAANATAATTTCATCAGACCATANTCTTGCTGCTGCATATCTAGCATCAGATTGNTTATCATAACTGCTTTTAATTTCATTAAANATTTCATCTCTTTTTTCATCAGATAGNTTACTCATTTTTGCAGTTTTNATNCTAGTTAATGTTTTAGCTGCTTGCTCAGCACCCATTACNGCTATCTTTGCTGATGGCCANGTGAATAAAAAGTGTGAATTGAAAGATCTACCTGACATNGCATAATTTCCNGCACCATAACTACCTCCAACTACTAACGAAATTTTAGGAACTGTTGAATTAGATACAGCATTAACAAGTTTNGCTCCATCCTTTGCTATACCACCCCACTCAGCATCTTTTCCTACCATAAAACCATTAACATCATGTATAAAAAGAATTGGTACATTATCTTGATTGCAATTCATCACAAATCTAGCAGCTTTATCAGCAGAGTCAGAATACACAACNCCACCCAGNTGCATTTGACCTTCATTATTTTTTAAAATTAATTTTTGGTTAGCAACAATTCCAATTTTATATCCAGAAATCGATGCATTTCCACAAATAATTGTCTTACCATAGTCTTTTTTAAATTCAGAAAAAACACTTCCATCAACTATTCTAGATATAATTTCTTTCATATCATATACTGNGTGTTGATTTGGATTAAATAAATAGTTTAAATCCGATGATTTAAATAATGGAGCTTCGTAATCTGTATTAGNAAATAANTTNCTTTTTGGTAAGTTTATATTTTTTAGAATTGTTCTTATTCTATCAATACCACTAATATCATCTTTTTCATTATAATCAGCTATGCCGCTTATAGCTGAATGAGTGTTTGCACCTCCTAATGTATCTTGATCTATTTCTTGACCAATTGCCGCTTTTACCAAAGCTGGTCCTGCTAAAAACATACTAGCACCTTCAACAATAATGTATTTATCACACATAACAGGTAAATATGCACCTCCAGCAACACAAGGACCCATGACACATGCTATTTGAGTAAGACCTTTAGCAGAGATTTTAGCATTATTATAAAAAATCTTTCCAAAATGATTTTCATCTGGAAATACGTGATCTTGCAATGGAAGAAAAACTCCTGCAGAATCAACTAAATAAATAATAGGAATTTCATTTTGAATTGCAATTTCTTGAGCTCTTAATGTTTTTTTAAGAGTAATTTCAAAATATGCACCTGCCTTAACAGTAGCATCATTTGCTATTACCATACATTCTTGGTTATTAATTTTTCCTATTCCAGTAACAATACCTGCAGAAGCTATATTGCCATATTCTTTATACATATCAAATGCTGCAAAGGTACCTATTTCAAAAAAATTCTCACCAGAATCTATTAAGTATTTAATTCTTTCTCTACATGTCATTCTTTTTTTGTTATGTTGCTTTTGAATAGCGACAGGACCACCGCCTTGATGTATTAAACTGATTTGACTTAAAATTTCATCGTTAAGGTTCTTAAATTCAGAAAAATTTAAATCTGTATTTTTCCAATTATCTATATCAGTTCCAATTATATCTTTATTATCTTTGTTCATATGATCCAATTTTATCGTATTTTTCAAATCTTAATTTAATTAAATCTTCAATTTCATAATTTTTTAAACCGGTATATGATCTAATTATTGTTTCTTTTAAAATTTCACTCATCTTTTTTGGGTTAATATGAGCCGCCCCATCTGGTTCTTTTAGTATCTCATCTGCAATACCTATATTTTTTAGATCTTTAGCAGTTACTTTCATTGCATCTGCAGCTTCTTCTGCTTTAGTCGGATCTCTAAATAAAATTGAAGCACAACCTTCTGGAGAAATTACAGAATACCAAGTATTTTCTAAACAAATTATTTTATCTGCTAAACCTATTCCTAAAGCACCTCCAGATGCACCTTCACCAATAACAATTGAAATGATAGGAACTTTTAAGTTTGCCATTTCTAATAAATTTTGAGCAATAGCTGAACCTTGACCTCTCTCTTCAGCTCCTAAACCGGGATACGCTCCTGGAGTATCAAGCAATGTTATAATTGGTAAATTAAATTTTTCAGCAAATTTCATCAANCTTAAAGCTTTTCTATAACCTTCTGGTTTTGGCATGCCAAAATTTCTATAAACCTTATCTTTTGTACCACGACCTTTTTGTTGACCAATAATAATAACCTTAAGNGTATCAATTATAGCTAAACCACCAATNATTGCAGGGTCATCAGCATANAGNTTATCTCCATGNAACTCAAACCAAAATGAAGTTATATNATTAATATAATCCAAAGAATAGGGNCTATTTGGATGTCTAGCTANCTGTACTCTTTCCCATCTGGAAAGATTAGTATAAATTTCATTTCTTTTATGAATTAATTCATCTTCTAGCTTTTGTATAGTAGTAGAAACTTCAACTCCACTATTAATAGAATTCTTCTTTAAAGTATCAATTCGTTCTTGTATATCTTTAAGGGGTGCTTCAAAGTCTAATTTGTATATGTCGCTCATTATAATTTAAAAACCGTTTTCAAGATTATTTCTAAATCAAAAATTAAAGATTGATTTTTTATGTAATACGTTTCCAATCTATGCTCATCATTATATTTAAATCTTTCAGTATTGTTCAAGCTTAGTATTCCAGGTTTTAATATATGTTTTGGATATGCATGATTTGTACTAGTTAATCTACTACCAACAAAGCTTATATTACCATTTAATACTGATAACAATAAAGGTATTTTGTTAAGTAAGTTATTTCTAATATTAAATGACTTTAGGATAATATGTTTGTTTTCTATAGTCCACATTTTTTTATTTTGGTATCCATAAATTATAAATAAAATTATATGCAATGGCATAGTTAAAACTAACAATAGAATTGATAGAATTATATCAAAAAATCTTTTAATTATTATATTTGATCTTTCTAAAAATGGAATTTCATAGGACAAAAGTTCAATACCAGAAATATTTTCTATCTCCCCTTTGCTTAAAATAATATTATTACCCTTGGGTATAACTTTAAATAATAAATTTAAACCTTTTAATTTTTTTATAATTGAAAATATTTCAAATTTTGAGAGATATTCTTCTCTTATAATTATTTCGGTAATATTTGTTTTAATAGCAATATCTTTTAAATAATCAATTTTTCCTAAAAATTTATTACTTAATGTTGGATTGGATGTATCAGTATATCCTATAATATTAATATCTGATTCTGGAAAACTTTCTATTTTTTTACCAATTCTTATAGTTTCTTCATCTGCACCTATAAAAATGGCTCTTCGTTCAACATATTGGGAGATTGATTTAAATTGTAATATCTTATTTAAATACAAAAATTTGGCTATAATCCTCCAAGTTAAAAGAAAAATAAAGGTGCTAAAAGAAGATAATAATAATACGCCTCTTGAATAAGCAAAAAATGATATAAAATAGGTACTAGTGGATGAGATTAGAAATGTAATAATTGTTGTTAACAATAGTCTGGTTAACGAAAAAGTTCCCTTTTTATACAAATTCATAATTTTAGATGATAATAACCAAGATATCATAAAATTAAGAATTAAAAATAAATGATAAATAACCTTTGAAAAATCAACTACTTCATAATATTGAAAACTATACCATATAAAAATTGACATAGTAAAAGA
>NZRW01000071.1 GCA_002701185.1 Fidelibacterota bacterium | reverse complement strand
ACATAATCAAAAGCATTTGAACCTAATAATCGAATCATTATACAGGAAATAAAACATAAGATTAAATTTGACGCTGGACCTGCAAATGCTATTTTCATCATATCTTCTCTAGGATTTGAAAGATTAACAGGATTTACAGGAACAGGCTTTGCATAACCAAAACCTACTAATAAAAGCATTAATGAACCAATAGGATCTAGATGAGCTAAAGGATTTAGAGTTAACCTACCCTGATAAGCAGAAGTATTATCACCTAATCGATGAGCAACATATGCGTGTGCAAACTCATGGAATGACAATGAAAAAATTAGTGTTATAATCAATATAACACCCATTTGTAAATCATTTTGTAATAAACCTAATATCATAAAATTTACCCTCTTGGATGATGTAATTTATGAACTTCCTTCAAATAAGTCCTATCTAAATGAGTATAAATTTCTGTTGTATTAATATTTTCATGTCCAAGAATTTCTTGAACTACCCTTAAGTCTGCTCCGCCCTCTAGCATATGTGTAGCAAAACTATGTCTGAATGTATGAGGAGAAATTTTTTTATTTATTCCAGCAATTTTTACATATTTTTTAATAATATTAAATACTGCCATTCTTGTTAAAGGTTTATTTCTATAACTCAAAAAAATATTTCCAGTATTAAATCCTATATTATCTGATTTTCTAAATTTATTTATATACTTAACTAAATAATTTTTTGCTTTTACACCAATTGGTACTAATCTTTCTTTTTTTCCTTTTCCCATTATTTTTATATAATCCTCATCAAGAAAAATATTAGAAAATTCTAATGAAACCAGTTCAGAAACACGAATACCACTTGAATATAGCAAACTTAATATTGCTATATCTCTAGGTCCTGTATCAGTCGTGAAAATAACTGATTTCAAAATCAAATCAATTTCTTGAACTGTTAATGTATCAGGTAAATCTCTTATAATTTTTTGAGATTCAATTAAATCAGCAGGATTATTAATAGATAACTCATTATCATAAAGATATAAATGAAATTTTTTAATGCTTGATATATTTCTATTTATAGATGTGGGCTTATGATTTAAAACTGTTAAACTTGAAATATATTTTCTTATATGATTGTATGTAATTTTGTTTACATCTTTTATTTTATGATTATCAGAGAGATACACAATATACTTATTAAGGTCATTTTCATAAGATTTTACAGTGTTTAATGATAGTCTCAAATCAAACTTGATAAATAAAATAAACTTTTTTAAAAAAGAATTCATAACTAAGGTAATATAGCATTTATAAAATCAAAATTTGGATTTTGTTCTAAAATAGTGCTTATCACAACAAAGTCTGCACCAGCACTTTGTAAATCAATAATTTCATCCTTTTTAGTTATACCACCACCAACAATTATTGGGATATTAATATTTTTCTTTAAAAATTTAACTAAATTTGAATCTATTGGATTATTAGCTCCACTTCCATGTTCCAAGTATATATATTTCATACCGAAATACTGTGCTACAAGAGAATGATTTAGAATATTCTCATAATCATTTGGATCTATAGGCTCTGTCTGGCTAATAGAAACAACAGATGTATTTAAACTTGTTCCTACCAAAATATAACCAGCAGAAATGACAGGTAAACTATATTGCTTTATGAGCTTTGCACCCTTTACTTGCTCCTCAATCAAATACTTAGGATTCCTACCACTTAATAAGCTAGTAAACAAAATTGCATCAGCATGTTGAGAAATTTGTTCAGAAGACCCTGGAAATATAATGATGGGTTTAGTTGATTTATCTTTGATTTTCTTGATTCTATTATGAAATTGATTATCAGCAATACTACTACCACCAACTAAAATGCCTGAGAAATTATTTGAATTAATCGACTGAATTAATTCATCTAAAATATTATCATTCTTTTGGTCTGGATCAATTAATGCAAGAACATTAAATTTAGAACTATCTAATAAATTTTTATCCATTATAAGAACTTAAAAAATTAACTAAATCATCTATNTCNTTTTTTGTTCTTTTCTCCGTAAATGCAANCTTAANAAGATTTGTATCAATATAATCAAACAAGAAACCACTTTTTTCGGCATTANCNCANAAGGCTTTTGCATCAAATTTACACTCTACAGTAAACTCCTTTACAAAATCTCTTCTATTTGAAAAAAGGTCAAAATTTTCTAGCTTAGAAATTTCATCAGCTGCATACTGAGCTTTACTAAAACATAATTTTGCAAGATTAGGCATACCTTCTTTTCCAAGTAATGACATATAAACTACAGCTCTTAATGCTAACAGACCTTGATTAGTACATATATTTGATGTAGCCTTNGATCTTCTAATATGTTGCTCTCTAGTTTGAAGAGTTAAAACAAAACCATCTTTTTCATTCATATCTGTAGTCATCCCNACTACTCTNCCTGGTAACTTTCTTTTTAATTTATCTTTAATTGAAAATAAACCNAGGTTTGGACCACCATATGATAAATGATTACCTAAACACTGACCCTCGCCTACATAAATATCTGCATTGCATTCACCAGGNGACTCAAGAATTGATAATGAAATAGGATCACTAACTGATACTAACAAAGCTTTTGAGTCTTCTGTAATTTTAGAGAATTTTTTCCAACTTTCAATATATCCATAGTAATTTGGAGATTGAATAACTANGCAAGCAACATCGTCCATNTTCATAGAANTNACNTTATCAAANTCTGTAATACCATTGATAGTNGGCAATATCTCAATATCNGCATCCCTATATTTTAAATAGGTTCTNACAACATCTATGTAATGTGGATTAACCATTCCTGAAATTAAAACTTTTCTATTTCTAGTATGACTAATTGATAAAGAACAAGCTTCCGCTAATGAAGATGCTCCATCATAAAGTGATGCATTTGAAATATCCATACCACTAAGCTCGCATATCATTGATTGAAATTCATATATNTATTGAAGNGTTCCNTGACTTACCTCTGGCTGATANGGTGTNTAAGCAGTATTAAACTCTGATCTTGATGAAATAAAATCAATAACTTTTGGAACAAAGTGATCATAAACACCACCTCCAGAATANCAAANNGAATGATTATTATTATGATTTNTTGAAATTGAATCTATATATGATGTTAATTCATATTCTGAAATACCTTTCTCAAGACCAAGAATACCATCCTTAACTCTAAGATTTGAAGGTATTATTGAAACTAATTNTTCAAAACTATCAATTTCTAAAGTTTTTAAAATATCATTTTCATCTTTTTTATTTTTAGGTATGTAATGGCTCATTTTATCATTTTCTCGTAATCTGAATTTGATAGCAAACCATCCAATTCATCTTTGTTNCTAATTTTTATTTTTAAAATCCACCCTTCTNCATACGGGTCNTCATTTATAAGCTCTGGACTAGATTCTAGATTATCATTAACCTCAATAACCTCTCCTGTCACTGGTGAATAAATATCTGCTACAGTTTTGACAGCTTCAAGAGTTCCTACAGAATCTTTTTGATTTATAGACATTCCCGTATCAGGNAANTCTACAAAAATAATGTCACCTAACTCAGATTGAGCAAAATCAGTTATACCTATAATAGCAACATCATCTTTTACANTTACCCATTCATGGTCATCTGTATATTTTAAATTTTCTGGTAAATTCATCGTATTCTCCTTATTATCATTCCATTAATTTATCAATAAAACCTGTATGTATATCACCTTCAATAAATTTAGGGTTAGCTAAAATTTCTTTTAAAAAAGGAATTGTTGTTTTAATCCCTTCAACAACACATTCATCTAATGCCCCACTCATTCTAGAAATNGCCTCTTTTCTTGTAGGTGCATGCACAATAATCTTTGCAATCATTGAATCATAAAATTGAGGNACAAAATAACCTGCATAAGCATGNGTATCNACTCTTATNCCATTTCCCCCAGGCATATGAAAACTACTAATTGTGCCTGGTGATGGCATAAATGATTTAGAAGGATCTTCTGCGTTTACTCTGCATTCTATAGCGTGTCCTCTAATTTTTAAATCTTTCATCCAATCTGGAAGTGGAATTTGAGCGTGTGATAAAATTTGATTTTTAATTAAATCTAAACCAAAAACCATCTCAGTTACTGGATGTTCAACTTGAATCCTTGTATTCATTTCCATAAAATAGTAATTCATGTCATCATCTACAAGGTATTCAATTGTTCCTGCACCAATATAATTTACAGCTTTACAAGCTTTTATAGAAGATTCATATAACTTATTTCTTAAAGATTGATTCATAATACAACTCGGCGATTCTTCTAAAATCTTTTGATGACGTCTTTGTAAACTACATTCTCTTTCTCCAAGTGGGATCACATTATTAAAACTATCACAAATAACTTGAATCTCAATATGTCTTGGGTTTTTTAAAAACTTTTCTATGTATACATTCCCATCACTAAATGCAGCTTCAGCTTCGATTTTAGCCATTTCATAAGCATTTTTTAGTTCGGTCTCATCATTTACTAATCTCATACCTTTTCCACCACCACCAGATGCAGCCTTGATTATAACTGGGTAACCCATATTGTCACATAAAAATTTTGCCTCATCAAATGTATCAACATTACCATCACTACCAGGAATAATTGGGACACCAACACTTTTCATAGTATCTTTTGCTAGAGATTTATTTCCCATTAGATTTATCGTCTCTGAATCAGACCCAATAAAAGATATATTATTATCTTTACATATAGCAGAAAATTTTGCACTTTCCGACAAAAAACCATACCCTGGATGAATAGCGTCTGCATCTGTAAGTTCAACAGCTGCTAAAATTGAAGGAATATTTAAATAACTTTTTGAACTCTCATTTGGACCAATACATATAGCTTCATCTGCAAATTTTGTGTGAAGTGATAATTCATCAGCTTTAGAATAAACGGCAACCGTTTTAATACCTAATTCACGGCACGCTCTTATTATTCTTAAAGCAATTTCACCTCTATTAGCTATTAAAATTTTTTTAAACATCAATCTGCAGAAACTTTAATTATAACCTGATCAAATTCAACAGGATTTCCATTTTCTACACATATTTCCATAACTGTACCAGAAGCATCAGATTCAATTTCATTAAAAATCTTCATTGCTTCAATAATACATATTGTATCACCTTTTTTTATTTTGTCACCAACATTTACAAAAGGTGGTGAATCTGGTTTAGGTGAAGAATAAAATGTTCCAACCAAAGGAGCTTTTACTTCAGCAAGATTTACACTATCACTAACTTGCTCATTTTGAATTGGTTCAGCGATAATATCAGAAGATTCATCCTTTTGAACAGTTTCCTGATTATCAATATTTTTTATAGGTTTATCATCCTGAGAAAGAGCTTCTTTTGCAGGTTGTACAGGCATCTCATAGATAGGATTAGCAACTTTACCGCTTTTACTTAAACGAATTTTTTGAGCGCCCCAAAAAGAAGAAACTTCTATTTCTTCAATTTCAGTATTTTCTATCAATTTTATTAAATTTTTAATTTTGTCTTTTAACATAACTATTTTGTTCGTTCAATATATTTTTTCTCTTTTGTATCTATTCTAATGCTTTCACCTTCTTTTATAAATAAAGGAACCTGAATGATNAGTCCAGTTTCTAATTCTGCTGGCTTTGTAGCACCTGTAGCAGTATTACCTTTTTCGCCTTGTTCAGTTTTGGTAACAATAAAATTCATATGCTGAGGTATCCTAACTTCTAATGGGGTGTCACCATCAAANAATATATCAACAGAAGTATTTTCTATCAAAAAATCAATAATATCAGATAATGAATCTTTAGGAAGTGAAATTTGCTCATAGGTTTCATTATCCATAAAATAATANTCATCACCATCTGAGTAAGAAAAATTATAAGAATGAGANTCTACCCTCACAACTTCAACTTTTTCTCCAGCTCTAAATGTATTTTCCACAACCTGACCTGTTGTAATATTTTTTAATTTACTCCTAACAAAGGCTGCACCTTTACCAGGTTTTACATGCTGAAATTCTACAATTTTCCACAAACTTTCCTTCATTCTTAGAATAAGTCCATTTTTAAAGTCTGATGTTGAAGCCATTTTAATCCTTATTTTTTAAAATTTATAATTTCTTGTTTAATTATGCTTANTTCATAATCTACACTAGAACTTAATTCATGATTAGGATACTTGTTCAAAAAAGCTGAATAATAGTATTCNGCTATTGAATAGTTACCAATATGATTATGATNTATATACCCTAACATAAATAAAGATTTTTGTTTTAATTCTGATAAACTTTTTAAATTAGTAGAATTTTCTGTTTCATAACCAGAAAATACATTATTATATATATNCTCAAAGTAAGATGAAGCTTTTTCATAATCAATNGATCTNGATAGATANATTTGNCCTAAATCATAATAAGCATTCATAATAAGTATATCATCACTCTTTTGATAAGTTCTTTGCTTATTAATAATTTTATTTAAATTCATTATAGCATTCTCTAAATTATCTAGTTCAACAAATTTTTGCGAATCAGCATACAACTGGTTATAATCTAAAGAATTAGTATCTGTGCTATTAAAATTATGTGAATAGTTTGATAACAGCAATCCTGAAAAAATAAACAAAGACCAAGTAAAGTTTTTTAGTGTATTAATCATTAAAAGAATATATCTAGATTTTTAATAAAAACATATAGTAAATATAACATTAATTTTAGCTATAAAAAAAAAGGNTATTTAAAAAAAATAGCCTTTTTTTTNATAATAAGATAATGTTACTTATCATCTACGACTTCAAAATCTGCATCTTCAACATTATCGTCCTTAGATTTTTTAGTATTNGTAGATGACTCTTCTTCGTTTGGAGGAGGTGCNTGAGAATACATTTCTTGAGATAATTTAGCCCATTCTTGATTTAAAGTATCTAGAGCTTCTTTTAACTTAGCATTATCATTAGATTCTTTAGCTGCTTTTAAATCATCAAGATGTTTCGTGATTTTATCTTTAAGNGCTGNATCAATNTTATCTCCTGCTTCTTCTAAAGATTTTTCAGTTTGATAAATAATTTGATCAGCATTATTTCTTAAATCAATTTCTTCTCTTTTTTCCTTATCTTCTTTTGCATGTTTCTCAGCATCTCTTTTCATTTTTTCAATATCATCATCTGTTAACCCACTAGATGCTTCAATTCTAATAGATTGTTCTTTAGATGTTGCCTTATCTTTAGCTGAAACATTTAATATTCCATTAGCATCAATATCAAAAGTAACCTCAATCTGTGGTGTNCCTCTTGGNGCAGGAGGTATTCCATCTAAATGAAACCTACCTAAAGTTTTATTATCAGCGGCCATCTCTCTTTCCCCTTGAATGATATGAATCTCTACAGATGGTTGATTATCTGCTGCTGTTGAAAAAATTTGACTTTTCTTGGATGGAATTGTTGTGTTACTTTCAATTAACTTTGTACTAACTCCACCTAATGTTTCAATTCCTAATGAAAGAGGCGTAACATCTAGTAATAACACATCTTCAACATCACCTGATAAAACTCCACCTTGTATAGCAGCACCTATAGAAACAACTTCATCAGGATTAACTCCCTTGTTAGGCTCTTTATTAAATATATTTTTCACAGTTTCCTGGACAATCGGTACTCTAGTTGAACCACCAACAAGTATAACTTCATTAATTTCATTAGAACTTAGACCTGCATCTTTAAGTGCTTGCTTACATGGTTTTTCTAATTTTTTAATGTANCCTGATACAAGTTGTTCAAATTTGGCCCTAGTTATTTGCATAACAAAATGCTTAGGACCAGATGAATCTGCAGTTATGTAAGGCAGATTAATTTCNGTTTCCTTTGTTGAGGAAAGCTCACATTTAGCTTTTTCAGCAGCTTCTTTCAATCTTTGAATAGCCATTGGATCATTACTTAAATCAATTCCTTGTTCTTTTTTAAATTCCTGCATTAAAAAATCTACTATTGCTTGATCAAAATCATCACCACCTAATGCAGTATCACCATTGGTAGACTTAACTTCAAAAACACCNTCGCCGATTTCAAGAATTGATATATCAAAAGTACCACCACCTAAATCAAAAACAGCAATNTTNTCATCTTTTTTATTNTCTAAACCATAAGCTAAGGCTGCTGCTGTAGGTTCATTTATAATTCTTTTTACATTAAAGCCAGCNATTTCTCCTGCATCTTTNGTTGCCTGTCTTTGNCTNTCATTAAAATANGCAGGNACAGTAATAACAGCATCTTTAACTTCNTCNCCTANGTANGANTCAGCTGTTTTTTTTATNTTTTGTAAAATCATNGCACTTATTTGTGGTANNGCATAATCTTTNTCTCTNGAAGAAATTACAACTTCATTATTTTTACCTTTTTTTATTTTNTAAGGTAAATCCTTAGATTCCTTNGATACTTCACTAAAGAGTCTACCAATTAACCTTTTAGCAGAATAAATTGTATTTTCTGGATTTGTTACAGCTTGTCTTTTAGCAGATTGTCCTACTAAAATGTCTTTTTTATCATCATCTTTTGTGAAAGCAACAACTGAAGGAATGGTTCTACTACCTTCTTCACTTTGAATTACTGTAGGATTTCCACCCTCCATTACAGATACACATGAATTTGTTGTTCCTAAATCAATTCCTATAATTTTACCCATTTTAAAAAATTCCTATTTAATTTAAAAATATTTATAATGATTAATGGGCAAATATAATGCCAGTTATGAGGTTACTGTCTTTTTGGCAGATTTAGTATTTTTTTTAGAAGATATCTTTGGTATGACACTATTTAATTTTTGATTAAATTGAAACATACCCTTTTTAGCTGAAACTAAAATTTTTCCAGGCTGATCTTTAAACTTACCTGAAATAAACTTTTCTGAAATAACGTTTTCAATCAAATTTTGTATATTTCTTCGTAAGGGCCTTGCTCCCCACTCTCTATGCTCTGTATCTTGTAACAATAACTCTTTTGCTGTTTTATAGAAAGTAAGAGAGTTTTGCTTATTTTTAAGGTTACTTCTTAAATCTGATAATTGTAAATCTATAATCTTATATAAATCATCTTTTTCTAAAGAGTTAAAGACTATTATATCATCAATTCTGTTAAGAAATTCTGGTTTATAGAATTTTTTGACATAAGACATAACGTTTAGCTCTCTGTTTTCATCTTCTTCTTTTATAAAACCAAAATCAGATGAGCTTAACTTCTTTGAGCCAAGATTTGATGTCATAATAATGATTGTATTCCTGAAATCTATTGTTCTTGATAAACTATCAGTTATTCTACCATCATCTAGTATTTGTAATAGAATATTAAATACATCTGGATGGCCCTTTTCAATTTCATCAAATAATACAACTGAGTATGGGTATCTGCGAACTTTTTCTGTTAATTGGCCACCTTCCTCATATCCTACATATCCTGGTGGTGCGCCAAGTAATCTAGAAACATTATATCTTTCCATATATTCAGACATATCAATTCTGATAAAGGATTCATTATTAGTAAATAAATAATTTGCTAAAACTTTTGCTAATTCTGTTTTACCAACCCCAGTTGGACCCAAAAACATAAACGAACCAATTGGTTTTTTTGGATTTTTTAAACCAGCTCTCGCTCTAAGAATAGCGTCAGAGAGCTTTTTAATAGCCTTATCTTGTCCTTTAACTTTTAGCTTGAGTTCTTTTTCCATATTTAGCAATTGTTCAGTTTCTGACTCTGCAACTCTCGATAAAGGTATACCTGTCATTGAAGAAACAACATTTTTAACATCATCTTCTGAAATAACGATGTAATTATTAGTTGTATTATTTATATGCTGTGATTGAATTTTATTTAACTTGTTAGTTAATTTTCTTTCTTTATCTCTAAAATCAGCAGCTTTTTCAAATTGCTGAGTAGCAATTACCTGCTCTTTCTTTTTAGTTATATTCTGGATTTGTTTTTCAAGCTTAATGACTTCAATTGGTGTATTAACATTTGCTATACTAACTCTAGCTCCAACCTCATCAAGAACATCTATGGCTTTATCTGGGAGAAATTTATCCGTTATATATCTTTCACTAAAATATACACAAGCATTAATTGCTTCTTCAGTATATTTTACTTTATGATGATCTTCATATTTACTTTTAATACCATCCAATATAAGACATGTGTCCTCCTTTGATGGTGGATTTACAGTAATTTTTTGAAATCTTCTTTCAAGTGCTCCATCTTTTTCTATATGTTTCCTATACTCATTTAAGGTCGTAGCACCTATAATTTGTATTTCTCCTCGAGCTAGTGCGGGCTTAAATAAATTTGCTGCATCCATGGAACCAGTAGCACTACCTGCGCCAACTAATGTATGAAGCTCGTCTATGAAAATTATAACACCAGTTGCCTCTTCTAACTCTAAGATTAATGATTTAATTCGCTCTTCAAACTGACCTCTATATTTTGTGCCTGCTATTAACCCTGCTAAGTCTAAAGCAAAAACTTGCTGTCCCCATAATGTTCTTGGTACTTTTTTTTCATTTATTCTTAATGCTAAACCTTCGACTATAGCAGTTTTACCTACACCTGGTTCGCCAATTAATACAGGATTATTCTTTTTTCTTCTTGATAAAATTTGAGCTAATCTTTCAATTTCCTCAACTCTTCCAATTACTGGATCTAGTAAATTATTTTTAGCCATTTCAGTAATATTTCTACTATACAATTCCAATACAGGATAAAGTGATTTAGATTTTTCTTGTTTTTTAACGTTCATTTTTGGAATAAATGAAGACACTAAACTAAAATCTATTGAAAATGATGTTAACAAGTTTATAATCTTTTTGTCTCCATTTTTAATTATAGCTAAAAACATATGAGAGTCATCTGCTTTTGTATAACCTAAATCCTTTGCCACTTTAAGAGATTGTCTTAAAATAAAATCAGAATTTTGTGATAATGGAATATGAGTTTTAGTATAATCTGATTGTTGGTCTTTGTTTTCAAAAAATTCAGTGTGTAATTCTCTTTTTAATGAATCTATATCACAACCAATATTAGTTAAAATTTTATATACATTAGAATTTTGTAACGATATCATAGCATGAAAAATATGACATAAATCTACATAATTATCGCCTGCATTAAGAGCTTTCTTTTTTGCGCCTCTGAGTATGTTTTGTAAACTATTTGAAAATTCGTTATTATTCATAATTTATATTATTTTAATGTACCTTTTGACAAGTTAAGAATATTATTTGATATTTTTGAAACATTATTATCATGGGTCATAATTATTATAGATGTATTATAATCATCAGATATAGTTTTAAATAATGAAAATACTTTACTTTTATTTGATTCGTCTATGCTACCAGTAGGCTCATCTGCCAATAGTAATTTTGGGTTATTAATAATTGACCTTAAAATTGATACTCTTTGTTTTTCACCACCAGAAAGTGAATTTGGATAAATATCTTTTATAGATAATAACTCAAATTTATCCAACAAATTTAATGCATTTTTATGAGCTATATTTTTCTCTATACCTTTAATAATATTTGGTATCATTATATTTTCAATTACTGTAAATTCATTTAATAAAAAATTTTCTTGAAAAACTATACCAATATCATTTTTTCTGAAACTTGTAAAATCAAAAGATGAGTCAAATATTTTTTTTTCAAAAAAAATTTTCCCAGAATCATAACTAAGCAATCCTGAGATAATATTTAATAAAGTACTTTTCCCAGAGCCAGAAGCTCCAAAAATAGAGACAATTTCATTTTGCTCTAATTCTAAACATAAATCTTGTAAGATATTAATTTTCTTATCAGATGTATAGTAAGTTTTATGAAGATTTTCAATTTTAAGTAACATTTATATCCTAAAGTTTAAACTATCTACTATATCTAATTTACTAATTTTATATAT
>NZRW01000070.1 GCA_002701185.1 Fidelibacterota bacterium | reverse complement strand
CTTTTATGATCGCCACAGCGATGTGTGGTGGAGATGTTACTCTTAACAATGTTGANCCAAATCATTTAACTATTGTAACTAATAAATTAATAGAGTCTGGTGCAGAAATTGATATTNNTAAAAGTCANTTAAGGATTAAAATGAATACNAGNCCAAATTCTATAGATATGTCNACTGCTATTTATCCAGGCTTTCCAACNGATTTNCANGCTCAATGGATGGCNTTGATGACAATAGCAAAGGGNTCATGTACAGTAACAGATACAATTTATACNGATAGATTTACACATATTGCNGAGCTGGANAGATTAGGTGCTAAAATCCATTTAGATAATAATGTTGCCCATATATCAGGAGTTGAAAAGCTATTTGGTGCTCAGGTCATGTCTACTGATATTAGAGCAAGTGCATCTTTAGTCATAGCTGGCTTAGCTGCAAAATCTGAAACTGAAATATCTAGAATTTACCATATAGATAGAGGTTATGAAAATATTGAAGGTAAATTTTTAAAATTGGGCGGTGTAATAAAGCGTATTACATAATGTGATTTATTTCACATAAACGCATTTGAAATATTTTGTTACATTAAAATCGTCAATAACTGTTGCATAATAATAATTGTTATTTTAATTTATATCAGAAAAGTTAATGTCATTGTAATGTTTTTAAACAAAGGAGTATTTAAAATGAAAAAATTAACACTTATAGTATTAACACTATCTTTAGGTTTAGCTCATACATCTTTTAGCGGTATAATTAAATCTAAAGAAGCTAATAACCCAAATGCTGTTGAAGTAACAATTCATTCTGACGTAGATATTTATGGTGTACAGTTTGATCTTGATTACGATAATAACTATTTAGCACTTACTGAAGGTCAGATAACTTCTTTAGTAAACTCTGCAGATGTTTACTCTAAAATTATTGAACCAGGTAAAGCTAGAGTTATTATGTTTAGCATGCAAGGTGACAAAATTATGAACTCAACTGACGACATAAGCTCAGTTATTAATATTAACTTTGATACAACTGAAGGTTTATCTAACTCAAATGTATCTATTTCTAATTTAATCTTAGCAGGTGCTAATGGCGTATCTGTTGATTGTGAAAGAGATGCTACATTTGATGTTAACTTTATGCCAGAGGTTACTTCTTTAGAAAAGAATTATCCAAATCCATTTAACCCATCTACAACTATTCCGTTTAATATTACTCAAGCAGGTAATGTTACTTTAAGTGTATATGACATGAGTGGTTCTTTGGTTAAAACTCTTACATCTGACTATAAAGAAGCTGGTAGCTACAAAGTTATTTGGAACGGTCTAAATAATGATGGTCAACAAGTTGCTAGTGGTCAATATATATTAAAAATGAGTGCTCCGAATTACTCAAACACATTACAAATGACTTTTATTAAATAGTTTAATACACTATTTATAAAAAAAAAGCCTCATTTATATGAGGCTTTTTTTTATTCTAAATATTTTGTTATTAGCTTTTATAATCAATAAATTAAAATGTTCTAATAATTCTGATTATATACCATTAATGTAAAGGTGTTTTTTAGTATAAAATTTATATGAAATTTAATATCGTAATTATAGGTGCAGGTGAAGTTGGTTTTAATCTTGCAAAGTCATTAAGTAAAGAAGAGCATGACATTACAGTAATTGATATTGATCCCAACAAGTGTCAAAAGGTTATTAATAATATTGATGCTAGAGTAATTGAGGGTGATGGATGTTCGCAGAGAATAATTCAACAAATACAAATGAATGAAGTTGATTATTTAATTTCTTTAACACGCATTGATGAAGTTAATCTAGTAGCTTCTAAGATTGGAAAAGAACGTGGTGCTAAAAAAGTTATATGCAGATTAAGAAATACAGAGTATGGTAAAAAATCAATAATTGACCCTGGTCAATTTGGTATCAATCACATTGTTTTTCCAGAAAAAGCAGCTAGAGATGAAATTACTAAAATCATAACCCAACCTTCAAGTCTAGATATCGAAACTTTTAAAGATGACAAAATTACACTAGTAGGTATTTTATTAGACATTTCTTCACCCTTAATAGGTAGAACAATGGAAAATGTTGAGATTTCAAATCCNTATATACCACATAAATTATCNGTTATATGTAGAGGTGACTCNACCTTTATACCACATAGTCAAACAAAATATGCTGTTAATGATATTGCATATTTTGCTGTTCCATCTACACATGTAGATAANGTTCAGGTAATGTGTGGTAANTCATCATTTAAGGTGAAAAATATTATGATAATGGGTGGTGGTAAAATTGGTAGATTGTTAGCTGCTAATTTACAGGACGATTATGATGTTAAATTACTAGAAAAAGATTCAGAAAAAGCTGAACAAATTAATGATAAATTAGAAAANACATTAGTTCTTACAGATGATGGATTAGATATTGATTTTTTAGAATCAGAAAATATCTCTTCATTGGATTGTTTTATTGCCCTAACNGAGAATGAGCAAATAAATATCATGTCATCTTTATTAATGAAACACTATGGTGTAAAACAGGTAATNGTTCATATNAACAGCACAAGTTTNTTTAAAGTTGTAAGGAGAATAGGTGTNGATGCGGTTATAAGTAAAAACACTTCAGCTGTAAATGANGTACTTAAAATTATTAGAAGTGATGAAGATAAATTAACAGTATCAAGATTTGATGAAATTGATNTTGAATCAGTTGAAATAACAGTAGATGAAAACTCTGAATATCTAAGAAAAGAATTGAGAATTTCTGATTTACCTAGTGAAATTTGTTTNGCTGCNATTAAAAGAAATGATAAAATTATNATACCTATAAGAAATACAGATCTAAAAATTGGNGATGAACTTTTATTTTTCACAAAATCTGAAGATATTTATAAAGCAGAACAGCTTTTTTAAAAAGTCATATGATAAATAAAAGAATATTTAACATGCTTGGATACGTTCTACTTTTCTTGGGTGTATCTATGATTTTTAGTGCTATATGGAGCTATATTGATAATAGTGACGATTTAACATCAATTCTTAATTCAAGCTTGATAACCTCTATAGCTGGTTTATTTCTTATAATAATNACCCAACTTCAGTTTTTAAAAATATATCCTTACATAACTATCAAAGATACTGATAAAGTAGATTTATCTCATAAAGATGGCTATACATTAGTTACTCTTAGTTGGGTCNTGATGACAATTTTTGGATCTTTNCCNTTTTATTTATANGGNGGACCATTTGAAAATTATATAGATGCTTTTTTTGAATCTATTTCTGGNTTAACAACTACTGGGGCTACAATTCTTGCATTTGAAGATTATTCAANTATACCANGAGGANTAATGTTTTGGAGAAGTTTTATTCAGTTTATTGGTGGNATNGGTATTATTGTTTTTAGTATTGCAATTTTACCTCTAATGGGTTTTGGTGGTGTNCAGCTATTTAGAGCTGAAGTAGCAGGGCCAGTAGCTGACAAATTAACNCCTAGAGTAAAACAAACTGCTACTTTGCTATGGACCATATATTTTGGTTTAATTATAANTCAAACCATAGTNTTAATGATTGAAGGATTAACGTTTTATGATTCTATAACTCATTCATTCACAACTATAGCAACAGCTGGTTTTTCAACAAACCCTAATAGCATAGGTGCATATCAACCTATTGTNCAATATACTATNNTANTTTTTATGATTATAGCTGCATCCAGTTTTTCTTTACATTATTTAGCTATAAGAAGAGGTAGGGTTGAATATTTTAAAGATCGTGAATTTAAAGTCTACATTTCTTTATTANTCNTGTTTGTTTTTATCTTTTTTGCTGANAATTATTCAAANTATTTATTTAGAGAAGGTGTATTTGAAGAAGGTTTTAGAAANTCTTTATTCACTGCCACATCTTTGTTGACAACAACTGGTTTTACAAATTTTGATTACGAAACTTGGGGTTATACTTCACAAACAATGATTTTTATCTTGTTTTTTATAGGAGGTTGCGCAGGTTCAACTACTGGTGCGATTAAAATTATAAGAACCATTGTTGTGTTTAAATTTTTAATTAGAGAGCTAAAAAAATTGTTACATCCAAAAGGTGTATTTAATATTAAAATAGGATCAAAAAAGATACCAGAGGAGGTTGTTAGTAATACATTAGGATTTTATCTTTTTTATATATTTATTTTTGTNTTTGCNGCATTTATATTTGCGTGTCTTGGCTTAGACTTTACTTCATCATTATCNGTATCTGCATCTGCTATTGGTAATATTGGTCCTGGTTTAGGAGAAATAGGACCTTCTCAGAACTGGCAANATATTGGAACACCAGCTAAATTATTAGCTTCGTTCTTAATGTTGTTAGGTAGATTAGAAATTTTTACTGTTATGTTAATTTTTTCTGGAGGNTTTTCTAAAAAATGAAATATTTAAATATAAAAAATGANAATTCTATAACTNTTATNGAAATTCAAAATGGCTCATTTAATACACTAAATTCCAAAGTTTTATTGGANCTNGATTCGTNCATTGATAGTATAAAAAATNACTCAAAAATTAAATGTCTTATTATNACNGGTTCAGGAGACAANGCATTTGTNGCTGGTGCTGATATAAAAGAGATGAGTTTAATGAATAAAGTTGATGCGGCAAATCATTCAAAATTAGGCCAAAAGATTTTTTCAAAAATTGAATCTTTGCATATTCCTGTAATTGCAGCTATAAATGGATATGCTCTTGGAGGCGGTTGTGAGCTTTCCTTGGCATGCCATATAAGATATGCATCAAAAAATGCTTATATTGGTCAACCTGAAGTAAAATTAGGTTTATTAGCTGGCTTTGGAGGAACTCAGCGCTTACCTAAAGTTGTTTCAAAAGGTAAAGCTATGGAAATGTTNCTTACAGGAAANATGTACTCAGCTGAAGAAGCNCATTCTTTTGGTTTGGTTGATGACATTTTTGAATCAAAAGATTTAATGTCTAAAGTAAAAGATATTTGTAATTTAATAGTTNAAAATGGTCCTAATTCTATTTCAAAAACTATTGAATTAGTAAATAAAAGCTATGATTTGGATCAAATAGATGGTTTGAGTATTGAAGCTATAGAGTTTGGTAAATTATTTGATGAAAAAGAAAGTAAAGAAGGAATGGGTGCATTTATAGAAAAAAGGAAACCAAATTTTGACTAATATNAATAAATTTGTTAGGAACTTCTGTATAATTGCACATATTGATCACGGTAAATCTACACTTGCTGATAGGCTGATTGAATCTACTAATACAATCTCATCTAAAAAATTAGAAAACCAGGTTTTGGANGATATGGATTTAGAAAGAGANCGTGGAATCACTATAAAATCNCATCCTATTCAGATGGATTATACACATCATGATAAGAATAAGTATATTTTAAATCTTATTGATACTCCAGGTCATGTTGATTTTACATANGAAGTATCAAGAAGTATGGCAGCTTGCGAAGGAGCATTGTTAATTGTAGACGCATCACAAGGNGTTGAGGCNCAAACGGTAAGTAATTTATATTTAGCATTGGAAGCTGATTTAACTATTATACCTATTTTGAATAAAATNGATATGCCAAACTCTGATGTTGAGGCAGTTTCTGAACAAATCATCGAATTAATAGGATGTGATAAATCTGAAATTTTAACTGTGAGCGCAAAAGAGGGAACTGGTGTTGATTCTGTTTTTGATTCAATAGTAAATGTGATACCACCACCAACCAAAAAACATGAAAATGGTCATTCTAGAGCTCTCATTTTTGATTCTTTTTATGATCAGTTTCGAGGTGTGGTTGCCTATATAAGAGTCTTTGGAGGTAGTTTTACTAAAAATGATATTATAGAGCTAATTTCTAACAAAGTAAACTTTGAGATAACAGAAGTGGGCAAACTAAAACTTGAGAAAGTTAGTACTCAGAATTTATCTTCTGGTGATGTTGGGTATATAGTTACTAGCTTAAAAGATGTTTCAGATATTAATGTTGGTGATACTATATCCCTTAAAAAAGAAAAAGAAGTAGAACCATTACCAGGTTACAAAGAAGTAAAACCAATGGTATTTAGTGGTATGTATCCTGTAGATTCAAATGATTATGAGGATTTTAAAACAAGTTTATTAAAATTAAAACTTAATGATGCAGCTTTAACGTTTGAGCCGAATGTATCAACTGCTCTAGGTTTTGGATTTAGATGTGGTTTTTTAGGTCCCTTACACATGGAAATTGTTCAGGAACGATTAGAGAGAGAATTTAATATGAATTTAATTTCTACAGCTCCAAATGTAAGTTATAAGGTCATAACAAGATCTAAAGATGAAGTGATAGTAAAAAATCCAGCCGATATGCCTGATTCAGGTAATATCGAATCTATAATGGAGCCATATATAAAAGCAGAAATTATCTCACCTGATACTTATATTGGAAATATAATGAAGTTATGTATAAGCAAAAGAGGTGAGTTTCAGTCAACTACATATTTATCACAAAATAAAGTTCAATTAAATTTTATTTTACCGCTTGGTGAAGTTATTTATGATTTTTTTGAAAAACTAAAATCCTCTACAAAAGGTTATGCATCTTTAGATTATGAGTTTATTGATGATCGTATATCAAAACTTGTTAAACTTGATATAAAAATTAATGGTGATATTGTTGATGCATTAAGTATGATTGTTCATAAAGATTATGACTATCAGAGTGGTTCTAAAATATGCAAACAATTAAAGGAAGAAATACCACGACAACAGTTTGAAATACCTATTCAAGCAACTATTGGAGCTAAAATTATNGCTAGAGAAACTGTAAAAGCTTTAAGAAAAAATGTAACAGCTAAATGTTATGGTGGCGATATTTCAAGAAAAAGAAAATTATTAGAAAAACAAAAAAAAGGAAAAAAACGAATGAAAGTTGTTGGTAATGTTGAATTACCTCAAAGCGCCTTTTTAGCCGTTCTTAAATCAGGAGATGAATAAATATGTACCCATGGATAGATTTATATTTNATTAAAATACCNTCTTTTGGTCTAATGGTGGCTTCAGCTTTTTTGATATGCAATCATTATCTTAAAAAAGAATTTAAGAAAAATGACTTATCTGAAAAAATTATTGATGATATAATNTTTTATGCTGTTATTTCAGCAATTTTAGGNTCAAAAATATATTTTGNANTTGAATCNCAGTCGTTTGGCTTATTATTTACAAATATTAAAAATATTTTTTATAGCTTGATNACATTAGATTTTACAAATCTTATNCATGAACTACAAAGNATGGGNTCAGGTTTNACTTTTAACGGNGGNTTNATTTGNGCAATAGTGTTAATNGCTTTTTATGTAAAGCGTAACAATTTAGATTTTCTAGANCTTGCGGATATTATCACACCATTTATTTTATTAGGTCATGGTATAGGAAGAATCGGTTGTCTTCTAGTAGGTGATGATTATGGTATACCATCAAATTTACCATGGGCAATTGCACTTCCAAATGGNTTGCCTGTTACTTCAATAGAAACTTTTATGACACATTATTCTTTCTTTGGATATAGCAAAGAATATCTTCAGCAATTTTTAGTAGAAAATTCAAATAACATTATTACTGTTCATCCTACTCAGATTTATGAGATGTTATTATATTTCTTTTTTTTCTATCTTATAATGAAAAATAAAGATTCAATTAGTATTTTTAAAGGATCAGTTTTTTCTGCTTATCTTATTACAGGTGGTTTTTCAAGATTTATAGTTGAATTCTTAAGAACAAACGAGCGTTACATGTTAAATTTATCTAGCGCACAATATGTATCTCTAGTTATGATTATTTCTGGATTANCTTTGTTTTATATTTTAAAAACAAAAAAAATAACTCATGGAAACAGTTAACTGNCAAATATGNAATTCATCAAATAGTAAAGAATATATTAAAGTAAAAGATAGATTTAGTATTTCTAACGACAAATTTTNAATAGTTAAATGTTATTGTGGTTTTATTTTTTTAAATCCAAGACCAACAGAAAAAGAAATAGTAAAGTATTATAACACTGTTGATTATGATCCTCATCATTCTANAAGTATATTTTATAAAATTGCGCAAAAATTTTCATTTAAATGGAAATACTCACTTATTAAAAGTTTAATAACAAATAAAGCTAAAGTTCTTGATTATGGAGCAGGAGATGGGTCATTTTCAAAATATCTCATAACTAAGAATTACACTGTAGATACATATGAACCTATATTAAATAATGAGGTATCTACTATTNCTAATAAAAAATATGATTTAATCACATTATGGCACTCATTAGAGCATATGCATAATATTAATGATGAAATTGAGATTATAAAAAATCATCTAAATGAAAATGGTAAAATTTTGATTGCNGTACCAAATATAGATTCAGTTGATGCAANAATATTTAAAGATAACTGGGTNGCATATGATGCACCAAGACATTTATATCATTTTAATTATAGTACAATCAAAAATCTTTTAAATAAACATGATATTTGTATTAATACTACNACTCCAATTATTCAAGATACTTTTTTTAATATCTTTTTAAGTTTAAAAGATTCAATTTTTTTTATAAAAGCATTTAAGTTGTTATTCTTATCAATTTATACCTTCTTTATTATTAAATTTAATAGTAAATATTCATCCTCAAACATTTATATATGCACAATAAAGTAATCATACTAATATTTTTGTTTTTACTAGGTTGTAAGAACACTCTTTCTGAATCTAAAGGGGATTTTAATGAAGTAATTATAGTTTCATCAATAGAAGATAGAGAGATTATTGAACCAATTTTAGATGAATATATGTTTGACGATTTTTTGTACACACCTGAACCAGAACGTGTATACAAAAAGACTTGGATTAACCCTGAAGGATTTGATTACTATAAAGAATTTTCTAATATAATAATTATTTCATTAAATGATCCACCAGATAAAACTATTGATAGTTTATTTTATTACATGGATAACAATGTCATTTCTTACCCATCCACAGTAAATGATTTATATTCTAAACCCCAAAACATAACTCTTATCAAAAGTACAGATAAAAATAATCTAAGTGCTGATTTAGATAAAACTATAGATGAAATTAAGAGAAATATTAACACAAATATTGATACATTATNTAATAAAAGATACCTTTCTAAAAATATAACTAACAATGACTACATAGATTCTATTGCAAGATGTNTATCTAANCATACATTTAAATTTGATTCTAATTACAAAGTAATAAAATATGATCAAAAGNATAATTTTTTATGGACTGGCAAAGGTTCAATTATGTATGATAATTCAGCCTCATATCAATGGGTAATTATAAAAGAAATTGAGTTAAAAGAAATAAATGGAAATCTTGAATTATACAATTTTTTTAATGAACACATTAAAGAAATTGATATGCATATTAATTTAATAAATGATTATAATCAATTCGATATAACAAAAACTGACAGTCTTATTTTGTTTCATCAAAAAATGTTATATAATCATAGTTTATATAGAGCTGGTGGTCCAATTAGTGCATTTTTATTACAAAACTATAGCTCAAATAAATCATTATTAATTTATGGATTAGTAAATGCACCCGGAAAATCTAAATTGAAACTTATAAAAGAATTGGAATCTATTATTAAAAATTCTATTTTTTAGACACAAATTTAGGAGATAAAAATGACAAATAAAGTTGCAATTATTTTAGGAAGTGAAAACGATAAAAAATATGTAGAAGATTCTTATAAATATTTTGATTATTTTTCTATTGAAGTTGAGACGCATGTTATTTCTGCGCATAGGAATCCAGATCAAGTTGCTGAATTTGCAAAAAATGCTAGAGCAAATGATTATAAAGTATTAATTGGAGGAGCTGGAATGGCTGCTCACTTATCAGGAGCATTAAAAGCAAATTCAACACTACCAGTTATAGGTGTTCCATTTCCTGGTGGTATTAGTGATGGTATGGATGCATTATTAGCTACTGTTCAAATGCCAAAAGGTGTTCCTGTTGCCACAATGTCTGTTGGAAAACATGGAGTTATCAACGCAGCAATACTTTGTGCTGAAATATTATCATTAAATGATTCTAACCTAGTTGATAAACTTTCAGAGTTTAAAAACAATGGTGCTTCGGTCTAAGTGTCAAAAAAAATACTTATTACTGGTTCGAATGGACAAATTGGTCATTCTTTAAACCTTTTTTTTGAAGATAAAGATTTTGATATAAAATATACATCGCTTAATGTTACTAAAAATCACATATTACCTTTAGATTTAACGCTTAGTGAGAATGTTGAATCATTATTTGATAATTATAAGCCAGATTTTATTATTAATACTGCAGGTTATACAAATGTAGATTTATCAGAAATTAATCGTAATATTGCAAGTAAAGTAAATGTTAATATTGTCAAAAACCTTTTGAAATACATGCCTAAAACCACAAAAATCATTCATATTTCTAGTGATTATATTTTTGATGGTNTTAATNCACCATANAGNGAGCAAGATTTACCAAACCCAATAAATTATTATGGTCAAAGTAAATTAGAGGCAGAAAATTTAATAAGAAGCTCAAGGAAAAAGTATATTATTATTAGAACAGGTAATTTATACAGCCAGTTTATTAATCTTAATTCAAATAGATTATCATGGATAATAAATAGCTTATCAAATAATAAAAAAATTTTTGCTGCTGATGATATGATTTCTAAACCAACAAATACATGTACTATACCTAATCTAATTTTAAGTTTATTACCTTTAANTGATNATCTAATAATTAATTATACAGGTCAGAACNCTCTTTNTATTTTTGATTTTGCNATGCTAGTTGCTAAAACTTTCAATTTTGATTCAAGCTTGNTANATANATGTAAGNCTGATGATTTAAACTTNAAGGCTAAACGTCCAATCAANGTTAGNTTATCAACTGATTTTGTATCTGATTTAATTAATTGTAATATATATGAAACAGAATACTGTTTAAATATTATAAAAGATAAGATTAAATAAGGAAAATGATGAAATTTTTAGTCATAATACCAACATATAATGAAAATGCTAATATTTCAACTGTATTAAACAAGGTTCTAAATTTAAAGTCAGAATCTCAAATTGATATTTTGGTAATTGACGACTCATCTCCAGATGGTACTGCAAATACAGTTAAAGAGATTATGAATACTAATAGCAATGTAAATCTATTGCAAAGAGAGGGTAAACTAGGTTTGTCATCAGCTTATTGTACAGGTTTCTTGTGGGCAATAGATAAAGATTATGATTATGTAATTCAAATGGATGCTGATTTATCTCATAACCCTAATGATATATTAAAATTTATTGATAAATCAAGAGATTTTGATATTATTATAGGTAGTAGATATAAAACTGGTGTTAATGTTGTAAATTGGCCTTTAAGAAGGTTGGT
>NZRW01000069.1 GCA_002701185.1 Fidelibacterota bacterium | reverse complement strand
GGTGTATATATGATCAAAGCAGAAAGTAATGGACAGGTAGCAACACAAAAAATAATGCTACTTAAGTAAGTTTTAAGTACAAAAACTAAATAAAAGCCCTGGTATATGTATCAGGGCTTTTTTATATGGAATTATTAGTATAATTTTCGATAAATCTATCTATAAATATTATTATGAGAAGCAATATTAAAAAATTAAATCTACAAAACAGTTATTTGCAATTGCCTAATTGTTTCTATGAAAAGATAAATCCTAGTTCAGTAGAAAATCCTAAGTTAGTTTATTTTAATAAAAAATTAGCAAAACATTTGAACCTTGACTTTTTGAGCGATAACAAATCTTTAGCTACTAATTACTTTTCTGGAAATATTTTACCTAATAATTCACAACCTATTGCACAGGCTTATGCAGGTCATCAATTTGGTCATTTTACAATGCTTGGAGATGGAAGGGCAATATTACTAGGTGAAAATCAAGATTCCTGTAATAAGCTCTATGATATTCAATTGAAAGGAGCTGGTAAAACATCCTTTTCTAGAGCAGGAGATGGTAGAGCAACATTGAGTTCAATGTTAAGAGAATATTTGATAAGCGAATCTATGTATAATTTAAAAATATCAACAACAAGAAGTTTAGCTGTTATTGATAGTGGAGAGAAAGTCTACAGAGAGACAATTAATAATGGTGGCATTTTAACTCGAATTGCATCAAGTCATATAAGAGTTGGTACTTTTGAATATGCGAAACATTTTTGCTCAAAAGATGATTTCAAAAAATTTACTAATTATGTAATCAAACGACATTATCCAATTATTGCAAATCATGAATCACCTTATTTAGAATTGTTAAGATTGGTTATGATAAAACAAATTAATTTGGTTATAGATTGGATTAGAGTTGGTTTTATACATGGTGTGATGAATACTGATAATATGACTATATCTGGAGAGACAATTGATTATGGCCCTTGCGCATTTTTAAATACATATGATCCAAAAACTGTTTATAGTTCTATAGATCATCATGGACGTTATGCATTTGAAAACCAACATAAAATAGCATATTGGAATCTATCAGTTTTTGCAGGTACTATATTACAATTTATTGATCGTGATGAGAATAAAGCTATTGATTTAGCTCAAAATATTCTCGATCAGTTTCCTGTTATTTATACTAAAAAATGGTATGAAATGATGTTTAACAAGCTTGGAATAAGTAATCCTATAGAAAAAGATAAAGTATTAATTAGTGATTTACTTGAATTGATGGAGTTGAAAAAAGCTGATTACACAAATACATTTGCTGCTTTAACAATGAACAACTATCCTAAAAATTCATTATTTAAATCTCATGAATTTGAATCTTGGAAAAATAAATGGAAAGAAAGAGTTAAATACAANGAGAATAGTTANAGTATNATGAAAGAGAGNAANCCAATTTATATTCCTCGAAATCATTTAGTTGAATCNGCATTANAAAGTTTTATTAATGGTGATAAAGAAGAATTTAATAAATTGTTAGAAGCAATGTCTAATACATACAATTATGATGTAAAGCATGATAATTTACAAAGTGTCCCAAAAGATTTTGACAAATCTTATAAAACTTATTGTGGAACATGATTTTGAAATATTAATTACAATTTTCTTCTAAAAGTAAAAATTTGTAAATTATATAGATTCGATAGAAAGGTTAACATTTATGAAAAAAGTATTTCTATTTATTTTTAGTTTAATTTCTTTTACATTTGCTCAATCCTATTGTGCAGGTGATCAAATAAGTATAGCTGACCAGAATACTAATTTT
The DNA here is from genome assembly GCA_002701185.1 of Fidelibacterota bacterium. GTDB lineage: Bacteria > Fidelibacterota > Marinisomatia > SCGC-AAA003-L08 > D37C17 > TMED6. Next base: position 22,815 of record NZRW01000069.1, on the reverse strand, counting down.
GAAGTATGCTATGCTTCTGGTGATTATCAAGTTGGTGATAATTGGAGTTTTTCAGATTATAATGGTGATTTAAATGGGGGCGACTACTTCATAACATTTGTAGATATGGCTGCAACTTGGTGAGGATCATGCTATAGTTCCATAGGTTTTATGGATGCTCAAGAAGAATATTGGCATGAAACAAATCCGGCAGTATTTTTTATTACAACGTTACAAGATTTAAATCAACCTTATTCATGTGAGCAGTGGGGAAATCAAGGTGTTCAAGGGTTTCCACTTATAGTTGAAGATCCAGGAACAATATTTTCATGGCTACATGATTCATGGAGTGCTTTTCCTACATATGCTATTTTAGATCATACTATGACTGTTAGAGCTAAACCATGGCCTTATCAAAATAATGGAAACTCTAATTCTTGTGATGGTAACAATAATACTATAGATGGATGGAATGGTGGTAATGCAAATGATTTTATTGCACAATTAATTGATGAATGTGGTGTTATGTGTGAACCTTGTGATCAAAACGACCCGATTGATGATGATGGTGATGGAATTGGAAATGATTGTGATATGTGTGATGGCTTAGATGATACAATAGATGTCGATGAAGATAATATACCTGATTGTATAGATGAATGTCCAAATGATTCTGATAATGATATTGATGGTGATGATATTTGTGGTGATATTGATATATGNCCATTTGATGAAGATAATGATATAGATGGAGACGGAATATGCGGTGATGTTGATTTATTTCCAGAATGTCATAATTTACCAGGAGACATTGATGATAACTTATTTGTTAATGTTCAAGATATAATTATTGTAACAGATATTATTTTAGATAATATTGATACTACTGATGGCTGTCAAATTAAAGATTCTGATNTTAATCAAGATAGGCTAGTAAATATTAATGATATTATTTTAATGATTTCACTTATTTTAGGTAATTAATCTTTGAGAGTTGCGTTTCTTACAGCTGGAGGTTTAGCACCATGCTTATCTTCATCAATTGGCTTATTAATTGAACAATATTCTAAACTTGATATTGATGTTGAATTTTTTGCTTATAAAAATGGTTATAAAGGTTTATTAAAAGGAGATATCATTTCAATTCCAAATCATGTTTCAAATAATGTAGAACATATTATTTCATACGGTGGGAGTTTTATAGGTAANAGCAGAGTCAAATTAACAAATATTGAAGATTGTATTAAAAATGGATATGTTAATGAAAATGAAAATCCATTAACTAAAGCTGCTAACCAGTTAAAGTTAGACAATATAAATATTTTACATACAATTGGTGGTGACGATACAAATACTACAGCTGGAGATTTGGTTAAATATTTAAATGAAAATAATTATGAACTGACTGTTGTAGGGCTACCAAAAACTGTTGATAATGATGTTTATCCTATACATCAAACACTTGGAGCAATAACTGCAGCAGAACAAGGTTCATTATTTTTTAATAATATTGTAAATGAAAATACTACTAGTTCTCGTCAATTAATCATTCATGAAGTTATGGGTAGAAATTGTGGTTGGTTAACAGCAGCAACAGCATACGAGTATAGAAAATTATTAGAAAATAAAGTTTTTATACCAGAAATAATGTTAGATAGAAAAAAATGGGATATACATGCAATTTATATACCTGAAGAAGATTTTAATTTTCAAAATGANTGTCAAAGATTAAATAAAATTATGGACGAAANAGATTGTGTAAATATTTTCTTAAGTGAAGGCGCAGGNCTACAAACAATACTAAATGAAATGAAGTCAAAGGGAGAAGAAATTAAGTATGATGCATTTGGGCATGTAAGACTTGATGAGATTAATCCAGGATTATGGTTTGCTAAAAACTTTAAGAATGAGTTAAAAGCAGATAAAGTATTAGTTCAAAAAAGTGGATATTTTTCAAGATCAGCTTCTCCAAATACTGAAGATTTAAATCTAATTAGAGAATCTTCTGAAATTGCTTTACAATCAGCCTTAAATAATCAAAGTGGAGTTATAGGTTTAGATGAAGAAAATGANAATAAGATGTCATGTATAGAATTTGGACGAATTAAAGGTGGNAAACCATTTGATACNANTATTGATTGGTNTAATAAAATGTTAAAAGAAATTAATCAGATATAAATAGGAGTAGTATGAAACATAGAGATTTATTAATAGAAACAGCAAGCAGTATGGTTAAAAAAGGTAAAGGAATTTTAGCTGCAGATGAAAGTAATCCAACTTGCGGAAAAAGATTTGAATCAATAGGCGTCGATTCAACTTATGAAAATCGTAATGAGTATAGAGATATGCTTTTGGGTTCTGAAAATATAGAAAATTTTATTAGTGGTGTTATAATGTTTGATGAAACTTTTAGACAAAGTACTACTTGTTCAGATAAAATACCATTTACTGATTATCTTAAATCAAAAGGTATTATTCCAGGTATAAAAGTTGATAAAGGAGCTAAAGATTTAGCTGGATTTCATAATGAAAAAATCACTGAAGGACTTGATGGTTTAAGAGAAAGATTAAATGAATATTTTGATTTAGGAGCAAGATTTGCAAAATGGAGAGCTGTAATAAATATTGATGATACAATACCTAGTTTATCTGCAATTGAAGCTAATACACATGCTTTGGCTAGATATGCGGCTTTATGTCAAGAAGCTGGTATTGTTCCAATTGTTGAACCTGAAGTATTAATGGATGGTGAACATAGTATAGAAAGATGTTATGAAGTTACATGTCAAACTCTTGATATTTTATTTGATCAGCTATCAAAATATAATGTGATGCTTGAGGGTATTGTTTTAAAGCCAAATATGGTNATATCAGGCTTGNTATGTCCTANTCAAGCAGATGTTGAANAAGTAGCTGATATGACNGTTAAATGNTTCAAACAACATGTTCCAGAAAATGTTGGAGGNATAGCATTTTTATCAGGTGGNCAAAATAGTGATGTNGCTACGGAACATTTGAATTGTATGAATAAAAAATATAATGATTTACCATGGAATCTGACATTTTCATATGGAAGGGCTTTACAGCAAGATGCATTAAATGCTTGGTCTGGTTCAAATAGATCTGAAGGTCAAAAAGAATTTTTAAAAAGAGCAGAAAATAATAGTAAAGCTACTCAGGGTAATTTTTAATAATTATTAATTTTTAAAATATTTTCTAAAACTAAACTTAATAGTTTGAAATAAATTTTTCTTTTGCAAATTTAAATCTTTTCTTGGCGAATAATTTTTTTCATAGTGGATTGCATGATTATATTTGGTTAAATAAATTTTTAAGTCTTCAATATTATTTCTCATAACAACATCCATAGATATAACGTTATCATAAGGTAAAATAATNTCAAGAAGAGTCTGAATATTTTTGGTATTTAGAAGATAACACCATGTACCTGCATTTACACCTTTTCTTTTTATAGGGTCAGGTTTCATAATAGTTTCTGATATTGGTTTTCCAATTAAACCTTTATATGATAGTTTTAAAATAGTCCAATCATCAGGTAAATGACTTNTTTTTATTTCTTTTATTTTTTCATTAAAATCACTTTTCATTATAGCATCATCCTCAAAAATTAGAGCAATCTCACATTGCTGATCTTGAGCACATTTTTTCCATAAAGTGGCATGACTTAATAGNCACCCTAAGCTACCAGCCATATTNAATTTNAAATCTTTTGTTAAGAANCCCTTNTCTTGATATTCAGCAATATTAACTTCAGTACCAATTATAGCAGGCCATAATTCAATCTNTTTNTTNTCTAGTAAATTTTTAGAAAAGAATTTCTTTAATCTGTTTGCAGCTAAATCATGTGACCCGATTACATAAGCTTTATCATATTTCATTATTATCTACCTTTTCTAAAATTTNATTCATTCTNTTGTATTGTTTTTGTCTTGAAAANTTTTCCCAATAATCTTTATATGCATTATTTGTTAAAAAATTAACATCAATATCNTTATTGTAAATTAAAGAAATAGCATCAATCATTTTACTAGAATTATTTAATGAAAATAAGATACTGTTATTTTTATTTAGCATTTCAGGAATACCATCTACATCGCTTGAAACAATTGGCGTTTTAACTACCATGGTCTCTAAAATTACCCTTGGAAGTGCTTCTGCTCTTGTTGAAAATAAAAATAAATCAGATATAGAAATTAAATTTGCTACATCTTTTCTTTTTCCCCAAAAAATAATATCTTTATAAAATTTTTTATAATTTTCATGTGTTNTTATTTTNAAATAAAANGAATCNTTTNTATTATAATCNCCTACAAAGTGAAATTTTGCNTTTGGAATTTTTTGTTTAATTTCATGTAAATGATCTAATATAATATCNTGACCTTTTCTAAATTGAATACTTGCAACACATATAATATTGAAATTTTCTTTATTAAAATTTTTTATCTCATAATTATTTGATGCTATTTGATTAATTTTATTTTCATGAATACAATTTGGTAGATAGAAACAATTTTNNTTGATATGAGGAGAAATACTTTTCCATTCATTCATTACATTTGATGAAACAAAAATAAATTTTTTATAATTTTTCATTAATTTTTTTGTTTCTTCTAATACGTTTTCTCCATCTTTTTTAAATGTGAAGTGTCTTGGTGATTCTCTTACAACTAGTATGCTATTTTTATGATTATAAAAGTTAGATTTTTTATATATATTGTGTCCAGTAATTGTGTTAACTATTACTAAATCTGTCTTNAGATTGCTTAATTTTTTAGTTCTATATGAATCAAATAATTTACTATCAATATATCTTCTAATCTTTTTTAGATTAATTTTATTATTAATTGCAAAATTTTTAGGTGCTTTTAACACCTTTATGTTTTTTAAACTATGACCATCAATATTATTAGGTAACTTATTTCCATATTTATGAATAAGTGTAACTTTATGGTTATTTTGATTGCATGCTAANACTAAATCCATACCAGATTGTGATGCGCCATGAGGTGCACCAATTGTTTTAGATATTATAGTAATNTTCACATTGTAATTTAATATTAATTTGATATGATAATTGTAGTATTTGCGAATATTTAATTATATGTTAACTTTTTGATATGAGAATCTGTGTAATTTTATTATTATCTTTTATTTTTACTGAAACNAGTTTACAAGTATCAAATGAACGATTCAATACTTTGCTNTCTTCNTATGTAGATAGTGCAGGCAATGTTAATTACAAGGGAATAATAGATAACCCATTTGCATTAAATGATTATTTAAAATTTATAAAAGAAATTAGCCCTAAATCACATCCTTCATATTTTGATACAAATAATTCTATAAAAGCTTATTGGATTAATGTGTATAATGCTATCATTTTAAAATTAATGGTAGATAACCCAGGAGAAAATATTTTAGATATTGGATATGTAGGGCATGATGTTTTTCTAAAAAAATTTAAAATTGGTGGAGAAAAGTTATCTCCATTATATATAGAAAATAAAATACTTAGAAAAATGGATGATCCAAGAATTCATTTCGCAATTAATTGCGCATCTAAAAGTTGCCCACCTTTAGGAAATAGAATATTAGTTGAAGAAAATCTAGATTTCCAATTGAATGAAAAGGCAATTTTGTTTATTAATAATCAAGAAAATGTTTTTATTGATTATGAAGAAAATGTTATTTATTTAAATAGAATATTTAAATGGTTTAAAAAAGATTTTGGTGATCTTAAGATTTATATATTTAAATATTTAAAAAATCATAACTATGATGAAGTAAAAGATTTTAAAATTAAATTTTTTAAATATGATTGGAGCAAAAACTCAACAAATGAATAGCCTTATTAAATTTAATATTGATACTTTGTCTAAAATCTTATTTTTAATTGAACCTTTAGAAAATGTATGGTCAAAAAAAAATATAAATTTTAATAATGAGACAATTGGAAGACATATTAGGCATATAATAGACTTTTATTTGTGTTTTAAAAATCATACAGATACAGATTATATTGATTATGATTCAAGAACAAGAAATAACAAAATAGAGACTGATATATATTTTGCAAGAAAGCAATTTGATGAAATTATTTATTTCCTTAAAAATAAAAATTTAAATGATAAAAATATAAACGTAANGATGAATTCNTCAGTATNTAATCAAAAATTACATTCAACATTGTATCGTGAACTTATGCATGTAGCTGATCATGCTATACATCATGCTAATCTTNTCCAGATTATCATTAAAAATGANTTCCCAAATTTAGATCAGAAGTGCAATTTTTATTCTCCATCAACAATAGATTCTAAAAGATGTGCACAGTAACTTGCTTAATTAAGCCAAATGATATAATCTTAACATCTAATAGAGATATTCCTAAAGAAAGAGTTCACAGTGAACCTCCAAAAATTTATAAGATTAATTCTAAAAATATTTTATTTCCGCTTGATCCTGTTGGNAATGGGTCATGGATAGGAACAAATGATTCAGAAATTATTTGTTTACTCAACCATAAAGGTGAGCAGAATGGTGTTNAAAGTCGAGGCTTAATTATTAGGGAAATATTATCAGGAAAGTTAAATATTAAAGATTTGAATAGNGCTTGNAAAAAGTATAGTCCTTTCAAATTAATTTATCTAAATAAGAATGAAANTTTATTTTATGAAATTACTTGGGATANTAAAAAANTTAATATTGATAAAATCATTGAATCAGTAAAAATATGGTCTTCAACATCAATTTATAATGATGAACAAATTAAAAAGAAAGAGAATTACTTTAATCTAAATTGTAATATTAAAAGCAGTTCAAAAGATATGCTNAATTTTCATCAAGATTCTTATAATTTGTTAAATGAAAATTTTTCTAAAACAACTAGTATAACTCAAGTTATACATGGGATGTATATAAAAATGTATTATAAAGATNTAGTTAATGAAAAAGACTATGATATAAATTTTTCATTATAGAATTCATTAATTTTTTGAAACATTTTACAATAGTATTTATCATAATCTAACCAATCATATATATTCGAAATTTTATTGTATAGTTTGTCTTTATTGGTATTAATATACTTTNTCATTTCTTCATCACCAAAACCACCCCTTCCTGCAGCGCCTCCCCACATAGGNTTAAGTTCTATAAAGCAAGGTTTATTATCAATAAGAAAAAATTCAATTCCTCCAATATTATTTCCCAATAGTTTTACAGCNTGAATTAGTTCTTGTTTAATGGTTGGTAAGATTTTTTTAAAATTATGATTTACTTCTATGAATCTATCTAAATCATTAATNGTCATGTCTGCTTGATGAAACTGCTTTTTTTTACTTGTTGCAACATAATAACTTAAAATATTATCAAATAAAACATGTACTCTGTATAATTCATTATAATTATTTTCAGTATTTAATTCTATATATTGGACACAGATTATTTTACTATCTTTAAACAAGTTAATTTTTTCGTTTACTATAAAAATTAATTTATTAAAAATTTTTTCAATTTCATTTATATCTTCAATAACAAATAAACTTTTACTTCCAGTATCATTATTTGTTCTTAATATAATTTTCTTATTTTTTTTAAAAAACTCTTTAACTTTTTCAATTGCTATATCAGTATGATTATTTATTTCTTCATGTTCAAAAGAAATAAAATCAGGACAAAAAAGTTTATTGTCTTTCCAAATTTTAAATGCTCTATCCTTTGAGTCATAGTTGTAAAATGAATTGATATCATTTATAATTAATTTATCTTTGTGTTTTGAAATTCTTTTTATTAACTGCGAGATTTGCTTATCAGTTGTTTTTTCAGGTTTATTACGAAAAAATAAAATATTTGCATTATTAATGAAATGTGTTCTATCAATACATTTAGCTAATTGTAAACCTTTAGCTTCATAAGGTCTAAGATTTTCAATTTTGGTTGGTAGATATTTATGAACGGAATAACCTTGTTTTCTTCCTAAGAAGTAAATTTTATTATTCATTCTGATTAGTTGTCTTAATTTTTTGAATAAGATCTTTACTTAAAATATTATGTAGTTTAATCCATAAGTCTTTATTAGATACTTGGAAGTGTTTCAACTCATTTTGATCCCATGAAATATATCTAGTATTTTCATTTGAGTATATATCTGCTGTTGCAGGTTCGTTTGTTATAAGACTCATTTCAGCTATGAACTTACCTCTACCTAATTTATTTAAAGTATCATTATTTCTTTTAACTGTTACTTGCCCATCAACTATTAAAAGTAAATTATTTTGCTTTTCACCTTCTTTAATTAATAGGGAGTTTGAACTATTACTGTAAGTACCAAGATTCCAGAAATTAATAAATTCTCTAGTAGTAAAATCAGAAAAAATATTTTCATAAATATCTTTTATTTCCTCTGGAATAAATACAACTTTTCTTTCATTAATTATTCTGATGATATGATAAACATTGACTATTGTAAAAACACCATTCCATATAACTACATCATATCTACCAATCATAACTTGATATACTCCAGCTAAAATTTGGGCAATTGCAAGAATTACTCTTAATCTTAGCATATCTTTTACAGATAAAGCTAAAAAGGTAAAAATAAAACCCAGATGTTGTATTATTATTTCATCTATTAAATTAAACATCTCTAAATTTAATCAATATAAATTGTTTTGACATTAATAAATTCTTTAATTCCATAAGCTCCTAGTTCTCTTCCAATGCCAGATAAGCCAACCCCTCCAAAAGGCAATCTTGGATCAGACTTAGTCATTTCATTTATAAACACAGCTCCCGTATATATTTTTTTTGCTAACTTTTCAGCATTTTTTAAATTTTTACTCCAAATACTACCACCTAAGCCGTAGGGGGTGTCATTAGCTAAATTGATTGCTTCACTTTCTTCTTGGAATGTATAAATACTAAACAGTGGACCAAATGTTTCACAATTATAAGCTTTCATCGATGAATTAATATTGTCGATGATACTGGGTCTAAAAAAATATCCATTTTTAGGTATATCATTTATTTGATAAATAATATTAGCACCTTTATCTATAGCATCATCTAAAATTAGGTTCAATTGATTTAACAAATCTTTTCTAGCTAGTGGTCCAATTTGAGTTTCTTTTAACATTGGGTCACCAATTTTCATTGAACTTAGATGATGAATTAAACGATTAATAAATTTATTTTTTACATTCTTNTGTATGATAAATCTTTTGGCAGCAATACAGCTCTGACCAGTATTTAACATTCTAGCCATTACGGCTTTTTTAGCTGCTTTCTCAATATCGGCATCTTCACATACTATAAATGCATCAGAGCCACCAAGTTCGAGTAGTATTTTTTTTATATATTTTCCAGTTATTTTTCCCACAGCACTTCCTGCTTTGTCGCTACCTGTTAGAGAGACACCTTTAATTAATGGGTTTTTAATTATGTTTTCTATCTCTTCTACATCTATCACTAAGGGTTGTAAAACTTTATAGTNTATATTTTTAGAAAATATTTTTTTAATTCTAAGGCAACANCCAGTAACATTTGGNGCATGTTTGATTATTGTAACATTACCTGATATTATTGTTGGAATAACAAATCTAAATACCTGCCAAAACGGAAAGTTCCAAGGCATTATGCCAAGTATTATGCCAAGTGGTTCAAATGTAATATAACTTTTATGTGCTTCAGTTTTTATAAATTCAGATTTAAGTAATTTTTCTGAATTTTTAATATAATAATCACACAACCAAATACATTTATCGATTTCTAATAAGGACTCTGGTAAGGGTTTACCCATTTCAGATGTTATTTCTTTTGCAGATTCTAATTTATCATCAATAAGATTTTGTTTAATTTTCAAAATAATATTGATTCTATTTTTTAAAGTTATATTCTTCCAATCATTAAATGAGTTATTAGCTACATTTATTGTGTCAAATATTTCATTTGATTTAAATGTAGCATATGTTTTGATTACTTTTTCAGAATATGGATTTATTGACTTCATAATTTGTCTTTCAATATATCTTGTTACCTTGTTTAATAAATAGGTAAATTCACGCTTAAATATTACACTAAATTGTATTAAAAGTTTAAGGAAAATTATATGATAAAAGCTGTTAATGAGCCAATAAAAGAATACCTTCCAGGATCTGATGAAAAAACGAGCATAAAAAAACAATTAGAAAAAATGAGNAGTGAATGTATTGATATTCCAATTATNATTGGAGGTAAAGAAATNAGAACTAANGANNTAGGTGAATGTGTTATGCCACATAACCATAAACATATCTTAGCTCACTACCATAAAGCTTCTTCAATTGAAGTTGATATGGCTATTAATAATTTAATGGAAACATGGAAAANATGGTCAAAAACNTCAATTGAGGAAAGGATATCTATATTTCAAAAAATGGCAGAATTATTAAANGGTCCATACAGAGATATCATAAATGCNTCAACTATGTTAGGACAGAGTAAAAATATTTTTCAAGCTGAAATTGATTCTGCATGTGAATTGATTGACTTTTTTAATTTTAATTGTGAATATTTATTAGAAATTTTAGAGCAACAACCAAAATATTCGCCTGAAGGTATGAAAAACACNATGGAATATAGAGCTTTAGAAGGTTTTGTATTTGCAGTAACCCCATTTAATTTTACTTCAATTGCCGCTAATCTACCTAGTGCACCAGCTCTTTTCGGGAATGTATCGCTTTGGAAACCAGCCTCNTCATCTGTATTTTCCGGATATTATATTATGAAACTTTTCAAAGAAGCAGGGCTACCTGATGGAGTTATTAATTTNATTCCTGGAAGTGGTAGTCAAATTGGAAATCAAGTGATATTAAANAAAGATNTAGCAGGTGTTCATTTTACAGGTTCTACACAAGTTTTTCAGAGTATGTGGAAATCAATTGGAGAAAATATTCAAAACTATAAATCATACCCAAGAATTGTAGGTGAAACTGGTGGTAAAGATTTTATACTTGCTCATGAATCAAGTAATAGAAAAGCACTAATAAGTTCAATGATTAGAGGTGCATTTGAATATCAAGGACAAAAATGTTCAGCAGCTTCAAGATGTTATTTNCCAGAGAATGTTTGGAATGATATCAAAGATGACTATATAAAAGAGGTTGCAACAATAAAAGTTGGAGATGTTAATGATTTTTCTAACTTTATGAATGCAGTTATTGATGAATACTCATTTGATAAGATATCATCATATATAAATTATGCTGAAAATTCAGATGATGCTCAAATTATATCAGGTGGAAATTGCAATAAAGATATAGGATATTTTATTGAACCAACAACCATACTAACTACAAATCCTAATTTTAAAACAATGGAAGAAGAAATTTTTGGTCCNGTACTTACAATATATATTTATAATGATTCATGGGAAGATATTTGTAAAATTGTAGATAGCACTTCGCCTTATGCTCTTACTGGAGCAGTTTTTGGTGATGATAAAGATGCTGTTTTAAAAGCAAAACAAATGTTAGAACACTCAGCTGGAAATTTTTATATCAATGATAAGCCAACTGGAGCTGTTGTTGGGCAACAACCTTTTGGAGGTTCTAGAGCATCTGGAACAAATGATAAAGCAGGATCTTCACTTAATTTATTAAGATGGACTTCTGTAAGAACTGTAAAAGAAACTTTTAACACTCCGGAGGATTATAGATATCCTTTTTTAGGTGAAAAATAAATGAAACCAGAAATATTTTCAGAGATAGGATCAATTGAGAAAGTTTTTGTTTATTCTCCAGGAGAAGAACACAACTTAGTTTTACCAAAAGATATCAGGCCGTATTTAGAAAATGATTCTTCAATATATCCAAATGAAAATTTTTTATTGTTTGATGATTTAATTGATCTTGAGGTTGCAAAAAATCAGCATGAAATGTTTATGGATGTTATTAATTTCTACAAAGAGGGTTCATGTGTTAATATTCGCTCTGATTTTAAAAAAATTTTAAATGATGAAAATATCAAAAACGACTATCCACTTATAAATTTAATGTATCCTAGAGATATTGCAGTTATGATTGGAAAGCAAATTTTTCTTACATCAAGTAGTAGCAAAGTAAGAAAAGCTGAAAACTTAATTACTGAGTCATATTTCAGAAAAGATTCTAACTATAAAGATTGTGAAATCATAGATTTCAAAAAAATTAATAATAAACTATCATTAGAAGGTGGTGATATTTTTGTTATTAATAAAGATATTGTGATGATAGGAATAAGCGAAAGAACATCTTTAGANGCTATTCAGTTAATTGTTCCTTATATTTTTGATCAAGATTTTCAAAAAGTTATAGCCATTAANTTACCTAAAGAGCGAGCCATGATGCACTTAGATACTATTTTTACACAAACATCATATAATGAAGCAATTATGTTTAATCATGAAGATTATAATATAGAAGATTTAGATGTATTTTTAGCAACTAAGGGATCCAACTCTAATAAATTGATAAAACAAAATTATAAGTTTATTGATATTTTAAAAGATTTAGATTTTAATTTAATTTCATGTGGAGGCTCAGAAAACAATTTTAAATTAAGAGAACAATTGACAGATGGCGCAAATTCATTTGCACTAGAGCCAGGTAAAATAATCATGTATAATTGTAATTACAACACCATAAAAGAACTAGAAAAAAATGATTATAAACATATTAGTTCAAAATCATTGTACAATGATCAGTTAACTTTTGAAAAGGTTTTAAGGAGTNATTCAAAAGTAGTTATTTCAATTGATGGNTCTGAACTAGTTAAAGGAAGAGGTGGACCTAGATGTATGACACTTCCTATTAAGAGGAGTTCTTTATAATGTCTAGACAAAATCCAACTGTAATAATTGCATTAGGTGGAAATGCTATAAGCCCCAAAAATGAATCAGGTAATATTGAAAAGCAATTTGAACATACTAGGGAAAGTTTGAATGCAATGATGCATTTTGTGAAAGAAAGATATAATATATGCATCACCCATGGAAATGGACCTCAAGTTGGAGCAGAATTACTAAAAAATGAGATAACAAAGGATGCAATCCCATCTTTACCGCTTGGTGTATTAGTAGCAAACACACAAGGTGCGATTGGATATATGATACAACAAACTTTACAAAATGCTTTACAAAAAAAAGATGTTGATAGAGAAGTAGTTACATTCATTTCTCAAGTAATTGTTGATAAAAATGATCCAACGATTAAAAATCCTACGAAATTTATAGGAAAAAGCTATTCAAAAGAAGAAGCATTTAAGNTATCTNATGAGTTTAATTGGAGTATTAAAGAACAAGANTCTGGAATTTGGAGAAGAGTTGTTGCTTCACCAAANCCTTTATATATCTTCAATGGTAATTCAGTCAAGCATCTAGTAGATTTTGGGACGATTGTTGTTGCTGGGGGAGGCGGAGGTATACCTGCTTATGAAGATGCCAACAATATATTGCATGGGTTAGATGCAGTAATTGATAAAGATATGTCTGCAGCACTTCTGGGTAGAGTTATTAAGGCAGAAGAATTATTTATAATTACAGATGTTGATAATGTATGTTTAAATTATGGTTCTGAAAATGAAAGTAAAATTTCTAAAGCAAATACAAAGCAGCTTTCNAAATGGATAGATGAAAAGCAATTTGGTCAAGGTACAATGTTACCTAAAATACTTGCTGCTTTATATTTTTTAGAACATCATGGTCAAAAGGTNGTAATTACNTCTTTGAATAAAATTGAAGAGGCAATTAAAGGTAANGCNGGTACTATTATAACAAAGGAAAAATAAATGAAAATTCACGAATTTCAAGCNAAGGCAATTTTAAANGATTACGGAATTCCAATTCAAGATGGNTATGTAATNGAAGATATAAATCAAGCACAAAAGATGATTGATAAAGTCAAAAATGANTTTAATTCAATTGATGTTGTNGTTAAAGCNCAAATACATGCAGGNGGACGAGGAAAAGGTGGTGGAGTAAAATTTTGTCCAAATGCAGATAATGCTTTAGAGTCATGTGAAAANATNTTNGGAATGAATTTANTAACTCATCAAACTGGACCTAGTGGACAGAAAGTTAAAAAAGTTTTTATAACNCAAGCTTTTGATATTGCTAAAGAATATTACGTAGGTATCACAATGGATAGAGCAACTGGAAAAGATGTTTTTATGGTTAGTACAGAAGGTGGCATGGAAATTGAAGAAGTGGCCAAAGATACTCCAGAAAAAATTATTAAAGTTTGGATTGATCCATTAGAAGGTTTTAGAAGTTTTCAGCTAACTAAATTAGTTAGAGGACTTAATCTTGAAAAAAATCAATATAAAGAGGCAATGAATATTTTAAAAAATATGTATAAGTGCTTTAAGGAAAAAGATATTTCTCTTCTTGAAATTAATCCTTTAATTGAATCTTCAGATAAAAAAATTATAGCTGTAGATGCTAAGATGAACTTTGATTCTAATGCTTTATATCGACACCCTGATATTGTTGAAATGAGAGATACAAATGAAGAAGATGAATCTGAATATGAAGCAAGTAAATTTGGTTTAAATTATATAAAACTAGATGGTAATGTTGGCTGTATGGTTAATGGTGCTGGGCTTGCAATGGCAACTATGGATATAATTAAAATAAATGGTGGTGACCCTGCTAACTTTTTAGATGTTGGTGGTGCAGCCAGTGCAGAAACTGTTAAAAATGGTTTTAAAATAATTCTCCGAGATAAAAATGTTAAATCGATTCTTATAAATATTTTTGGTGGAATAGTAAGATGTGATAGGGTTGCTGAAGGAGTGATTCAAGCTGTTAAAGAGCTTTCTTTAGATGTTCCTGTAGTTGTTCGTTTAGAAGGCACTAATTCAGAGTTAGCTAAACAAAAAATTTCAGATTCTGGATTAGAGATTATTCCAGCTGATTCAATGCTTGATGCTGCAATTAAAGTTGTCAAAGCATCAAAAAATTAGGAGAAAACATGTCAATATTAGTAAATAAAAATTCAAAAGTTGTAGTTCAAGGTATAACTGGTTCAGAAGGTACTTTTCATACTAATCAAATGATTGAATACGGAACAAATGTTGTTGCAGGTGTTACGCCTGGAAAAGGTGGAACAAAAGCAACTGATTATGATGTGCCAGTTTATAATTCAGTTGAAGATGCAAAAAAAAATACAGAGGCAAATACGTCAATTATTTTTGTGCCACCAAGATTTGCTGCTGAAGCAATTATTGAATCAATTTATGCTGGAATTGAAGTAATTATTTGTATTTCAGAGGGTATACCGGTAAATGATATGATGGTTGTCAAAAAAATACTAGATCAAAGTAAGTCAACATTAATTGGTCCTAATTGTCCAGGTATTATAACTGTTGATGAAGCTAAAATTGGAATAATGCCAGGATTCATATGTAAGAAAGGTAACATTGGTGTTGTTTCTAAATCAGGAACTTTGACATATGAAGCCATAGACCAATTAGTTAAAAATGATTTGGGTCAAACCACAGCAATTGGTATTGGGGGAGACCCTATAATTGGTACAACAATGATTGACACATTAAGATTATTTGAAGCAGACCCTGAAACAGAAGGTATAGTAATGATTGGCGAAATAGGTGGCTTAATGGAAGTGGAAGCAGCACGATGGGCCAAAGATAATGTGACTAAACCTATTGTAGGTTTCATAGCTGGACAAACTGCTCCACCAGGAAGAAGAATGGGACATGCAGGTGCTATAGTTTCAGGGGGTGATGATACAGCAGAAGCAAAAATGAACGCATTAAAAGANTGTGGTATTTCTGTTTGNAAATCAGTTGCTGAAATTGGTGAAACAATGAAAAATTTATTAAAATAAAGGATTTAAAATGAATGATTTAACTTTTGCAATTATAAANCCAGATGCAGTAAAAAATAATTATACTGGTCAAATTTACGATAGAATACTAAAAGCGGGATTTACGATATTAGCTGCTAAATTGAAAAGAATGAGTAAAAGTGAAGCTAATGAATTTTATTCCATACATTCTGATAAACCATTTTATGATGAATTAACAGATTTTATGTCTTCAGGTCATTCCATGGTATTGGCATTAAAAAAAGATAATGCAGTTTTAGAGTGGAGAAAAACAATTGGAGCAACAAATCCAGATGAGGCTGACGAAGGTACAATTAGAAAAGATTTTGCTTCAAGTTTATCAGAAAATGCTGTTCATGGATCTGACTCAGATGAAAATGCAATTAAAGAAATAAATTTCTTTTTTTCAGGCACTGAATTAATATAGAAAAATAACAAAAAATATTGTTTTGGTTACTTCCAAAAATATTTATAATATTAGCGGTATTTATTTAAAGGAGAAACATGGCTGTACCTAAGAGAAAACAGTCCAAGACACGTGGTAGAAAAAGAAGAACGCATTGGAAAGCAAAAGATAATGCATGCGTTTCAGTTTGTCCTCAAACAGGACAACCACACTTAAGNCATAGAGCTTACTATGTAGATGGTGTATTATATTACAAAGGTAAAATTCTTCAAAATAATCAATAATCACTGATGATTCAAATCGCATTAGATATAATGGGTGGCGATAACGCACCCCATTCTAATATAGATGGCGCAGTCAAATTTCTTGATTCACACAAAGATGTAAAACTTTATTTTGTTGGAGATGAGAGTGTAATTCAATCTGAATTAAGCAAAATAAATAATTTAAATTCTAAAAATTATGAAATTATTCCAACTACTGAAATTGTTCTTCCAGATGANAAACCATCTAAAATAATNAAATCAAAGCCAAATTCATCTATGAATAAGGCGATATGTTTATTAAAAGAAAATAAAGTTAATGCTGTTGTTAGCTCNGGAAATACAGGTTGCTTAGTTAGTTCTGCNTTTTTTAATCTAGGTACTATAAGTAATATTAAAAGNCCAGCCTTATTTGCTTTGATTCCATCTGAAAATGGTGACTTTTTACTATGTGATGTAGGTGCAAACACATCACCAAAACCAGAACAATTACTTCAATATGCTCAAATGTCTTTAGTTTATTCCAAACTTGTTCTAAATATTAAAAATCCCAGATTAGCTTTGTTAAATATTGGCTCAGAATCAAATAAAGGTACTGATTTAATTAAAGCATCTTTTGATTTAATGAATGAAGATTTAAAAAATTTTATTGGCAATATTGAGTCTAGATATATTTTTGATGGAAAAGCTGATATTGTTATATGTGATGGCTTTACAGGAAATATAACATTAAAATTAATTGAAGGGATGATGACATATAACTATGACTTAATTTCTAATAAAATAAATTTAAAAGCTGATGATAAGATAGATAAGTTAAAGAAAGTATATGATTATGAACAAGTTGGTGCAACACCAATACTTGGAATTAATGGATTAGTATTAAAATCACACGGTGCATCTACAAAGACATCTGTATATAATGCACTAAAATCTGCAAAAAAATTAAGTGAAATTGATCTTATAAATAAATTTTAATTTTATGAATGCAAATATAACATCCATTGGAAAATTTTTACCAGATAAGGTTTTAAATAATAGTGTTTTTGAAGATTATTTAGACACTACTGATGAATGGATAATTTCTAGAACAGGTATCAAAGAAAGGCGTCGACTTGAAAATGGCAAAGCCTCTTCATTTATGGCGATAAAAGCCATTGAAGATTTATTTGAGAAAACAAATGTTTCNCCTAATGAAATCGATGCCATAATAGTTGCAACTATAACTCCAGATATGGTATTTCCATCAACTGCATGTATCATTCAAAACCATTTTAAAATAGATAATTGTTGGGGCTACGATTTATCTGCTGCTTGTTCAGGATTTTTATTTGGGTTAGAAACCGGTGATTCATTAATTAAATCAAAAAAATATGATAAGGTCATTGTTGTAGGTGTTGATAAAATGAGTTCAATACTCGACTATGATGATAGGAATACATGTGTATTATTTGGGGATGGTGCGGGAGCTGTTCTTCTTGAACCTTCTAAAAATCATGGTATTTTAGATTGTAAATTAGGTATTGATGGAGCAGGTGCTAAATATCTCAATATGCCTGCAGGTGGTAGTTTAAATCCAGCAACAAAAGAAACAGTAAAAAATAAAATGCATTTTGTTAAACAAAATGGAGCTGCAGTATTTAAATCAGCAGTAAAAGGAATGTTTGAAATTACAAATCAAATTATGAAGAGTAATCATATAACAAATGATAATTTGAAGTTATTTATTGCTCATCAAGCTAATAAAAGAATAATCGATGCTACTGCTAAAAAAATGAAGTTAAATTCTGAACAGGTTATGATTAATATTGATAAATATGCTAATACAACAGCAGCTTCTATACCACTAGCATTATGTGATGCATACGAACAAAGAAAAATGGATGTAGATGATTATATAATTTTAACTGCTTTTGGTGCGGGATTTACATGGGGCTCCTGTTTAATGAAATGGGGTATATAAATGAGTGAGATAGCATTAGTCTTTCCAGGACAAGGTTCTCAATATATGGGTATGTGTCATGACTTTGATTTAATTGATGATATGGAGCTTATTGATAAATTTAATATAGCTTCAAAAGTTTTTAATGTTGATTTTTTAGATGTATGCAAAAATGGACCAAATGAAAAATTAAGTAGTACATATATTGCACAACCAGCAATTTTTTTACATAGTATTTTAATAGATAAATTGTTAAAGATAAATAATCTTAATGTAAAAGCAGTTGCTGGACATAGTTTGGGTGAATATACAGCATTAGTTTCTTCAGGAGTTATTACTTTTGAAGAATGTTTAGAAATTTTAAAAGTCAGATGTTCTGAAATGGAAAAAGTAAATAAAAAATATAAGGGTTCAATGCTTGCTATTATAAATGATGATATTGATTTGATTAAAACTATTTGTAAAAAATTGGAAGATACAGTTATTGCTAATATAAATAGTCAAAATCAAATTATTATTTCTGGACCACATAATGAAATTGAAAGTTCGATCAGCTTATTTAAAGAAAATGGCATAAAAAAAATGATTAAATTAAATGTTTCAGGAGCTTTTCATTCTCCTTTAATGAGAGAAGCAAATCTTTCTTTAAACAAAGCTATAAATTCTGTAAATTTTAAAGATAGTAATTATGCATTGTATCAAAATGTGTTTCCTAATGAAATTTTTGATGGAAAAAAAATAAAGNAAAATTTAAAAAANCAATTATGTGGTACAGTGGAATGGTTAGATATTATAAAAAATATGAAAAAAAATAATATTACTGAGATAATTGAAGTTGGACCTAAAAATGTNTTAACTAGATTAATCCAAAAGATTGAACCTTCAATAAAGACAAAATCTTTTGATAAGNTNAGTGATATTATGAGCTATGGTATGCNAANNGGATTAAAAAAATAATGAATTTANAATTNGAAAATAAAGTTGCAATTATAACGGGTGCTTCAAGAGGTATCGGAAAATCAATTGCATCAAAATTATTATCCTATGGATGCAAAGTAGTTTTATTAAGTAGAAAATTAGAAGACTTAGAAAAAGTAAAAAATGATTTTAAATCAGAAAACATTAAATGTTTTGAGTGTGACATAACCAATATAAATCATTTTGAAGAAGTTGTTCATGAAGTAGTTAATACATGGGGTAGATTAGATATACTAATAAATAATGCTGGTATTACAAAAGATAAATTGTTATTAAGAATGAATGAATCAGATTGGGATAGCGTCATGAATATTAATTTAAAGGGCTGCTACAATACTATAAAAGTAGCTTGTAATTTTATGATAAGAAAAAAATATGGAAAAATTATTAATATAAGTTCAGTAATTGGTCAAATCGGTAATAGTGGACAAGCAAACTATGCAGCATCAAAATCTGCTATTGAAGGATTAACTAGAACTTTAGCTGTTGAATTTGGTAGTAGAAATATAAACGTTAATTGTGTTGCTCCTGGTTATATAGAAACTGATATGACAAAAAATTTAGATGAAAAGATAATACAAGAAATGAAAAAAAATATTCCACTAAATAAGTTTGGATTAACTTCAGATATTTCAGAAACAGTTTGTTTTTTATCATCTGATCTTAGTTCCTTTATCACAGGACAAGTTATAAATGTAGATGGTGGAATGACAATTAAATAAAAAGGAAAAAAAATGGATAATACATTAGATAAAGTAGTAGAAATAGTTGTTGATAAATTAGGTGTCGAAGGTTCTAAAGTTACACCTGAAGCTAAATTTATTGATGATTTAGGTGCTGATTCTTTGGATACTGTAGAACTGATAATGCAATTTGAAGAGGAATTTGAAATTGAAATTCCTGATGAGGATGCAGAAAAAATAATGTCAGTAGGTCAGGCTGTTGATTATATAAATAAAACAAAATAATTTTTTTATGTCAAAAAAAAGAGTAGTAGTTACTGGTATGGGAGTGGTTTCCCCTATTGGAAATAATCTAGACAATTTTTGGAATAATTTAAAAAATGGTATCAATGGAATTAATGATATTTCATTATTTGATACTACAAATTTTGATGTGAAAATTGCTGGCGAATCTGATATTGACTTAAACTCTTTTTTTGATAGAAAAGAGTTAAATAAATTAGATAGATTCTCAGCTTTTGCTCTTATTGCAGCTCATCAAGCCATAAATCAGTCAAATATACTTCATAGTAAAACCTCTCCTTCAAGAATTGGTGTAATAGTAGGATCTGGAATTGGTGGAATTGGTACATTTGAGGCACAACATAAAAAGCTTTTAAAAAANCCTCGATTTGTAAGCCCATTTTTTATTCCTTCCATGATATCTGATATTGCAGCNGGTCAAATTTCTATAAAATATGGTTTNAAGGGAATAAATTATTCTGTTGCATCAGCTTGTGCAACAAGNAATCATGCTTTTGGTGATGCATANAAAATGATTCAATCTGGTATGGCTGATGTNATTATATCAGGAGGNTCAGAAGCTGCNATTACTGAAATGTCTATTGCTGGTTTTTCTAATATGAAAGCTCTAAGTAAAAACCCNGATATCAAATCTGCATCAAGACCATTTGATAAAAATAGAGATGGATTTGTGATGGGTGAAGGAGCAGGTATTTTAGTATTAGAAAGCTATAATCATGCTAAAANTAGAGGTGCAAAAATTTTAGGTGAAATTGTTGGTTATGGAGCTACTGCAGATGCATATCATATAACTAGTCCAGATTTAGAAGGTAAAGGTGGTGAAATGGCAATGTTAAATGCTATATGTGATGCTGGCTTAGATTTAAGTGATATNACGTATATAAATGCACATGGTACATCTACTCCATATAATGATAAAATTGAATCAAAAGCTATTAAAAGTGTATTTAAAGATCATTCATCAAGTTTATATGTTACATCAACTAAATCAATGACTGGACATTTGTTGGGAGCTGCAGGTGCAATTGAGGCAATTGCTTCAATTTTATCTATGAATAATAGTTTTATTCCACCAACAATAAATTATACCATCAAAGANGATGAGTGTGATTTAAATTATCTGCCAAATCAAGGAAAATCAGTAAACTTTGATTATACCTTNTCAAATAGTTTTGGTTTTGGTGGACATAATAGCGTGATTATTTTTAGAGGTGCNTAANATTGATNNAAATAATNTNGANNANATTTTATCTTATCANTTTAAAAATAAATCACTNCTTAANATTGCNCTGNCNCATTCNTCAATAAAATCTANNCNTTANANTTATGAAAGATTTGAATTTNTAGGNGATAGTATNATTGGNTTTGTTGTTAGTGANTATCTTATAAANAATACTAATTTTGATGAAGGTCGTTCAACAATAATTAAAAGCAAATATGTTAGCAGAAAAAATCTAGCCAAGGTATCAAAAAGTCTAAATTTAATTAAATTTATACAAATTGATAATTCAATTAACCTAAAATCAGTTGCTACTTCAACAAAAATAAGCTCAGATATTTATGAATCAATTGTAGGTGCTATTTATTTAGATTCAAATATTGATACTGTTAAAAAATTTATCTATGATACACTTCTAAATAAAAAGTATACAAATTTATCAAATAATTATAAAGGGAGATTAAATGAATATTGTCATGAAAAAGGATATCACGAACCCATTTATAAAGTTATAAAAGAAACTGGCTTAGATCATTTAAAACAGTTTAAAGTAGAAGTTAAAATTAATGGAAAAATTTACAATGCATCAGGAAATAAAATTAAAGATGCAGAGATGAAATCTGCTAAAATTGCATTAATTGATTTGTTTAGTCTTTAAATTTTTAATTCTGTCTCTTAGTTTTGCCGCAATTTCATAATTTTCATCATTTATTGCTTTTTCTAAAGCATTCATTAATTCTTTAATAATACTATCAGTACTAAGTTCATTTTCTATAGAATTATTTAATTTATTTTCAGGAAAATGTTGTTTTGATATAATATCTTTAGTTTTTATAGAATTAAGTACATTATCTGAAATATAAATGGGACTTTTATTTTTTAATGCAACTGATATCGCGTCACTTGGCCTTGAATCTAATTCTATTTTTTCATTTCCTTTTTTCATTAAAATACTTGCAAAAAAAGTACCATTAGCATATTTCTTAATTAATACACTTTGTATTTGAATATCTACTTCATTTGAAAAATTAATTATTAAATCATGTGTTGTAGGTCTAGGTAAGTTTATATCTTCAAAAGCTAGAGATAAAGATTGCGCCTCATTGCTCCCAATCAGTATAGGTATTTTGATACTGCTATTTATTTTTTTCAATA
>NZRW01000068.1 GCA_002701185.1 Fidelibacterota bacterium | reverse complement strand
TTAAATAAATCAACTTTTAATTGTGCAACTTTAAAAGCAGTATCATGCGTTCCAGCAAACAGTCTTCCAAAATTTCCTTCTAGCGCTAAAAATGTGTTTCTTTCTTTGAAGACTTTTTCTCCATCAGCTCTAAATCTTCCATCTGTTGGATCAATCTCATTTTCAATTTGAAAAGAAATTTTTAGACCATCATTAATATCAAACTTACCCTTAACACCTAATCTTGATGCATTATTCTTAAAATCTGTTTCAGAAGATGTATCTTTATCAGCACTTTCATAACTTACATTTATCTTTCCATAAAAATCAGATTCGGATAGTAAATTTAATGATGAAACACTTAAAAAAGTTATACATAGATACTTAATATTTATAAATTTCATAATTTTTAAACACCAAAAACGAATCTTAGTAAGAAATAGAATATTATTGTTAAAGTCGCGCCAGCTGGAATCGTAACAAGCCATGACAATATAATTCTTCCAATTGATCCTAGATCAAGATGTGATACTCCTTTGGCAAGACCAACACCAATAACAGCACCAACCAAAGTATGTGTTGTTGATATTGGAAAACCAATATATGTTGCTGCAACTACTGTAGATGCTGCCGCCATTTCTGCTGAAAAACCAAGACTTGGTGTTAAATGAGTTATCTTACTGCCTACCGTCTTGATCACTCTACCGCCAAGCATGGCAAGTCCAAATACAATACCTGCACCACCAATTAATAGAACCCAAGGACTGACTGCAGCTTTTGCACCAATTGCGCCTTCTGAAGCAACGCTAATAATAGCAGACATTGGGCCAATTGCATTTGCGACATCATTGGAACCATGAGCAAAAGCCATGGCAGATGCTGTCACAATCATTAAAATTGCGAATGCTGACTCAACGCCATATTCTCTTATTTTTTCTTTATTTAAATTCAATAATATTGCTGTAACAATAGTAACTAAAATACCAAAGCCGATTGTAACTANNACNACTTCATTGTCTGTTAANGGNAGTCCNACATGCTTNANTCCTTTTCTTGCNGTTACAAGACCNATAATTACTGCGACAAAAAATCCATAAAAAGGTATCAAAGATACTGCTGCTTGTTCTGGATCTCTTCTATCTAAAATTAATTTTTTTGCACTTAGAAAAATACAAAAAGCCATTGTTCCTGATACTGCCGGTGAGACAACCCAGCTTGCTGCAATGGTTCCAACCTTTCCCCATGAAACAGCTGCAAAACCCATAGAAATAATTACGAAACCTACTATTGAGCCAACTATTGAATGAGTTGTTGATACAGGCCATCCTCTTGAGCTTGCAATTAGCAACCATGTAGCTGCAGCAAATAATGCCGACATCATTCCGATTATAAAAATATTCTCTTGTCCGACATATAAATCAGGTGAAACTATTCCCTTACGAATAGTTGAAGTTACTTCACCACCAGCAAGGTAGGCTCCTAAAAATTCGAAAATAGCTGCAATAAATATTGCTTGTTTAAATGTAATTGCTTTGCTTCCAACAGAGGTTCCCATAGCATTTGCAACATCGTTGGCGCCAATACCAAATGCCATAAAAAAACCAGCAAATGCTGCTATTAGTAGAATTATCGTTGGATCTAAAAATAAATTTTCCATAATTTAAAATANTAAGTTAAATACGGATTTAATTTAACAGTTGATGTGTTACAGATATGTGACTATAAAGAAAATTTTATGTAATAAATTTTAATTATTTGAATAAAAGCGTCGTTACTTGTTGGTTATCAATATTAGAATAANTAACATTCGTTAAAGCTTTATTGACTTTCATTGATAAATCATCAGAGAGTACGATTGAACTTTTTAAACTTTCAGTTCTGAATGTTAGTTTAATAGTATCTTCTATTTCCTCAATTTTGACATCTGATACTTGGGTTGAAGGATNCGACTCTATTACTGATTTAATTTGGTTTATTCCTGATAATGAACTAATTTGACTTCTTTCTAATACCGAAGCCTTAGATACAACATATTCATAATCAGATTTTGCTTTATATAGTTTCTTATTTGAAAAATTTAAATCTTTAATAATATTATTTAAAAGAAANAATACTAGGAATATAAAGATCAATAATATAGTTAGGAATATTAGATTCTTTTCTCTTGGTTGTAGATTGTTAAATATATTATTCATCATCAAGTTTTATGCTTATTTTTCCAGAAATGGTGTTGTCTGATATTTGAACATCTTCTTTTAATACTGAGATATTAAATCTATCAGAGATATTTTTTATAATTTTGTATTGGGTCTGAGGTATTTCTTTAATAGTGATTATTGCGATATTAGTACTAAAATTTATATTTACTTCGCTAATAAATTTTTCTCCTATAGCGGTCATAAAATCTAAATTATCAAATTTAGATTCATTCAAAGTCTGTGATTGAAATGAACTAGGTATTTGATTAATTAATTGATCTATTTGAATTCTAGGAGTAACTACCCTCTTTGTATTTTTGTCTATCTTTTTAAAAATATTAAAAGTTTCTAATTCATAAATATTTGTGTATTTGTTATTTTGAGCTATTAAGAAATAAGGCAACAAAATACTCGCTGCNATAAGACCTAAACATAAATATAATTCANATTTACTNAAATTTAATTTTGAATATATNTTCCTAAGAGAAAAATTAAATTTATATAAGTTAGGTAANTCTAAAAAATTNTTATTAGCAAANTCATTTAATGAAAATTNATTTTTATTTTCATAATCTTTTAAGCACTCAACAGAATTATCTTTTTGTAAGTATAGAAATGGGCTGAAATCAGGATTTGATTCTTTTATAACATCTATATATTGGTCTATAGAACCACTATCAACCGAACTGCCAGTGCCATCACTAAAAGAAAACAAATATGAGTCATTAAACTCAGTTATATGATCAGAATCCTTATTATGATTAATAAAGTAATCTGGAATTAGAATTACTTTGCATTTTAATGAATTTAATATTCCATTTAACTTTTTATATATAGACTTATCAATAACAAAGCCATGGTTATCAAAAACAAAAAATTCATTATCTGAAACTTCGCTAACAATATCAGTATCAATATCTGAAATAAAATTTGCTATATTGTTTTGATTTGAAGTTTTAGGATTCTTTTCAAATTTATAGCTACTAACAAGGNAAGAAGGTATTAGATATATCAAGATATCTTTATGCGACAGAGAATTAAATTCATGCAAGTCAGAAGTCTTGTGTATTTTTTTATACTTATCATTGCTTTTACAAAAAGATAAATTTTTTAGAGTAGCGTCAGTTGGATATGTGATATAAGTACTCATTAAATACCATTATAAATTCTTGAAATAATATAGCCATTTTTATTATTTTCATAAATCATCTTACTTATAGAGGTTGCGATATATTTATCAAATTTAACTGTAGTAGTAATTTCAAATATATTTGAAGAATATAAAATATTGCCATAAGGAGAGCTAAAATCTAATTCTGGAAAAGCTTTTTCAAACGTAACAAAATTATCAAACCCTTCTTCTGGNATNTTATCAATTATATATTCTGCATNCTTTAGGCTAATGTTTGGAAATATTGAGCTTATAAGGTAANCATCATCAATTGAAAGTGTATTTATATTAAATGAAAGGTTTGATGCTGATGGTAATGCGCAGAAATATTGTTTAAATATGTCCCAATTAATTTGTCTTATTGCAGGAATGCTTTTTAATTCATCAATTGACACTATTAATCTCATAGCGCTGTATTCTCTTGGATTATGCAATGGACCTGAATAATAATAATCCTCTAAACCATAAGCTCTTGGATTTGAATCTTTATCAATCCAATCAATTATTTGATCAATTGCTTCTTCAGTAACATTATTTTCTACTTCAGCTAAATACATCAATCTTTTAAAAGCATTTATAGATTTTTCATTTTCAACGTAATTACCTTTAGTGAATGAAACTAATGAATTAATGTTAAAACAGCTAGAAGCATCAGATACCCTACTTATAACTTCTGCATCATTAATATTTAAAATAAAATCATTATTTAGAATTGGGTTTTGTTTGGTTAATTTAGCAGAATTAAATCTAAACTCTTTTTTTATCTTATCTTTTGATAGAGATTCTATATTTCTAAAAATATTAATAGCTAGGGTTTGAAATTCTATATATTGAGCTCTTTTTAATGAGATTAAATATTTATTTCCAAATAAAACTGCTATAGAAGAAAGCAAAAGAACTATTAGTAAAATTGATATTAAAACAATGCCTTTATTCTTATGGTGCATATTCAATATTTGGTTCGATTATCCATAAATAATCTTTGTTATCTTTTTTAAATTCAAACTTAATTAGTTCAGGTATTTTTCTTTCTGTTAATGGGTTTATGGGCCATTTTTGGTGCCATTGTTGCTCAAACATAAATGCAATATTTATATCTGAGACACCCTCTATTAAATTTGAATCTATATATTCATTTACGTTATAGGGATTGGATGAATAAAATTGTTTTCTTTTAAGGACGTCGTCTTCTAATACGTATTCAATTCTTTTTATTGGTGAGATGTCATCTGAAATAGATTTTATTTTAGTATTAAAAAATATTCTCTTATCAGCATTGTTTCCCACAAAGGTTCCTTTTATCTGATTTCCATAATTATCTCTTAATGGAACATTAATTATTTGCCTTATATCTCTTCTTAAAATAATAGAAGAAAAATTTAATGTTCTTGCTGATTGCAGTCTTTGTGATGATATTCGCTCTGTTTCTAATGATGATTGAAGAATATTAGAAGAGATTATTGCTATCATTGAAAGAATAATTAATGAAACAAGAATCTCAATTAATGTGAAACCTTTATTCATTTATTAAGAAGCCTTTGGTTTGGTATATATATTTTTCTTCACCTTGGTGTCGAACTAAGATCACGTATTCATAAAATTCGTCACGTTCACTATTTGTAATAGATTCGTTCCAATGCCAATCTATTCCACCCATGACCATTTGGCCATTTCTTTGAAGGGGTTTTAGCGGTTTTTCAATAGTATTAATTAACGCAATTCTGTTGTTTGCAACTTCTTTTGCAAGATATCTTTGTTCAAGGTCATAAGATGATACTGCAGTTGATATTATTAAGTTATATATGGTGATAACTGAAATACTTAAAATAAATAATGCAACCACAACCTCTATCAAACTAAATCCTTTATCTATAGGTTTAATAATTAACGACTTCATTATTAATTTTTCCATTATTATTTATAACTATTCGTTGAATGTATTCTTCATAATATATATCTATTATTCCCCCTGAATTTTCGCCTGATGGGTAAAATACTAATAAAGGTGTTTTATATTCCTTTTCACCGAGCTCAATTTTAGTTCCGTCTAAAAATTTAAAGGTCTTCTTTAAAGATTGAGTATCTACCCATGATGATTTATTCAAATCTTTAATTATTTTTTGTTTATCTTCATCTAACAAATAAGCAGCATATTGCTCATTTGCATTAAAGTACCAACCAATTATATTGCCAGTAACTATACTCTCTTCAGTTAAGAAATTAATATTATCTTCAATGGTATTAACTTGTTTAGTAACTGAACTTAATGAACTAAAGTTTAAGGTGACTAAGGTTGTTGTGATTCCTATGATAATTAAAGCAACAAGTATCTCAACTAGCGTAAAGCCTTTATTCGATTCCTTATTACTGCATCCAATTACCAAAATCAGCATCCTCACCTGATCCACCCTGAATACCGTCTGCACCTAGAGTATATAAATCATATTTTGCTGACCTTCTAGGAGGATGTTCATATATATACTCTCTGCCCCATGGGTCTTTTGGTATTGAGGATATATATCCGCCTTCAGGGTATAAAAAAGGATTTTTTAATTCTGAATGAGGGGTTACTAATGCATCCAAACCTTGGGACGTTGATGGATATGTTAATTCATTAAATTTATACAATTCCAAAGCCTTACTTGTATTAGTCATATCTGCTCTAATTTTTTCAAGATTCGCTCTCTGAAAAACTGGGTCCACACTTACAACTACAATTGTTGCTAAGATTCCTAAAATGACAAGAACAGCCATTAGTTCAATTAAAGTAAATCCTTTTTTTAAATTTTTCATATTGCTAATGTATTCATCTGCATTATAGGTATAAGTATAGCTAGAACAATCATCATTATAAATCCGCCCATCAAAATAATTACAATAGGTTCAAGTAATGATAGAAATATAGCCCTCTTATTTTCAATCTCAGATTTCATAAAAATAGAAACTTTTTTAAACATCTTAATTAAATTTCCAGATCTATATCCGCTAGAGATTAATTGAATAAAGATATCTGGAAAAATTGCATCTTTTTTTAAAGCGTTAATAAAATCCTTACCTTCAATAACATCTTTTTTTGCATCTAAAACTACACTTGATAGATATTTATTATTAAAAATCTTAGAGCACTCTTCTAAAGCAACATCTAAATTTGTACCTGATGCAAGAAGTAATTCCATTGTGCTCGAGAACCTTTCTAATTCAGAATCTAGAATAAAGTTTCCTATCAAAGGGATATTAAGTATTTTTTTATGAACATTTATTTTGTTCTTTTTATCTTTAACATAATTCTTGTATGAGTAATAAATACCAACACCCAAACAAAGTGAAATAAGTAAAATCGGAATAATATTGTTTGATATGCCTAATAATAATTTNGTTATAAAAGGTAGCTCAGCGCCTGCCTTTATGAATTGACTAATAACCTTTGGAAGCACAAATGCCAACAAAGATATAATTACAACTAAAGAGAAACCAATAAGAATTATAGGATACGTCAAAGCAGAAACAACTTTTTGTCTGATGGATGCGCTTTCTTCAAGATAATCTGCCAACCTAGTAAATACCTTATCTAAATTTCCAGATGCATCACCTGCTGAAACCATTGATGTGTATGTATCTGAGAAGACGCCTGGGTATTTTTTCATTGAATTACCAAGTCTTTTTCCTTGAATAATATCTTCTTTAAGATTAAAGAGTATATAAACAAGATTTTTATTTGTTAATTGATTTGCAGTTATTTCTATTGCATCAACTATAGGCGTATTCGCTTCTAGTAAGGTAGCAAGCTGTCTTGTCATAATAACAATATCTTTATTTTTTATTTTTAATGCTTTGCCCAAGTCTTTGGATTCATAAATTTTAAGGGGAGTTAACTGTAAGTCTTTTACTAACCTTCTTGCTTCTCTTTCAGAATCAGCGCTTAAAATACCCTTTTTCTTGATACCTGTATCGGTAATTGCTGTATAACTATATGCTGGCATCTTCTTGAATATTATTAATTCTTATAATTTCTTCACAAGAGGTTACCCCGCTAGTAATTAAATCTACGGATGCTTGATCTATGGATTGATTATCTTTGAAAACATATTCTGAAATTTCATTCTCAGATGCGTTGTTATGAATAAAGTCTTTTAACGTTTTATCAATTTGAATACATTCAGCAATAGCAATCCTGCCCTGATAACCAGTATGATTGCACTCATCACACCCTTTAGCAGAATAAACTGATTTATTTTTGTCTAACCCAAATATATCTANGGATTTANTGCTTGGTTTATCTTTAGTTTTACAATGCGGNCATAGTCGTCTAACCAATCTTTGCGAAATNATTGTTCTTANACTTGAAGCTAATAAAAATGATTCNATTCCCATATCTCTTAATCTTGTTATTGCTGCNACAGCGCTATTTGTATGCACTGTTGATAATACAAGATGTCCTGTTAAGCTTGATTGAATTCCTATTTGGGCTGTTTCAATATCCCNCATTTCACCTACCATTACAATATCTGGATCTTGTCTAAGAATTGCTCTTAANCCTTTAGCAAAGGTATAGCCTGTCTTGTTATTCACCTGGGTCTGGCCTATTCCATTTAATGTATATTCAATCGGATCTTCAACAGTAAGAATATTNTGAGAAGAGTCACTTAAATAACGTAATCCTGCATATAANGTTGTAGTCTTTCCTGATCCTGTTGGTCCAGTAAAGAGTATTATTCCTTCAGGATTCTTTAAAGAAGATTTGTAGTTAGCTAAAATTTTAGGTGGTAATCCAAGGTCATCTATATTTATTTGAGCAGCTTGTTTGTCTAAAATTCTTAAAACTATTCTTTCACCATAAGATGATGGAAGAGAAGATACCCTAACATCAACACTCTTGTCACCTAATGAAAGTGATACTCTTCCATCTTGTGGTAATCTTCTTTCAGATATATCTAAACCAGATATGATTTTTATCCTTGAAATTAAGACAGAAGCAATTTTGCTATCTTGTCTAAGAATTTCTTTTAAAATGCCATCAATCCTAAAACGAATGGCAATATGGTCTTCATATGGTTCAAAATGTATGTCTGATGCCCTGCTTTTTATAGCTTGACTAATAATGCCGTTAATTAGTTTAATTATTGGAGTGTCATTATTTCCACTAAGCAAATCTTCAGTGGCATTAATGCTTCCTGCAAAATCTTGCAAATCAAATTCATCCGAAAGTTCTTCAGATATATCATTTTGGTGATTTGTTGCAACAAACGAATTTGTTAAAATTTCATTAAACTTTCCAGGATCACAAAGTTCAAATTTAAAACTTGAGTTAAGATATCTTTGAACTTCTTGATAGAGATTTTTAGAAAGTTTCCTTGGAGATGTTACAAGGTATCCATTTTTTGTTTTTGAAGCGATAACATTTTTTTCTTTAACAAAATCATATGGCAACACATCTGATTTAATGTTTTCATTAATAACTTCGTCCATCGTTATTCTTTAGACTTGGTTAGATCGATAATCTTCTTATTGTTGGATTCTTGTTGAGCCTTAATATAGTTATATTTTTCTAATGAAATCTCATTAGCTGTATCAGAGTTAATAAGAATTGTTGGTTTAAGAAAAACCATAAGGTTTTTTGTATTAGTTGTAGAGGATGAGGATTGAAATATTTTTCCTAATAATGGAATTGATCCTAATACCGGAACCTTTGAAACTACCTCTTGGATGTCTTCATCTATAAGTCCACCTAAAACAATTATTTGATTATTATCAACCAAAACAGTTGTCTCAATTTCTCTCTTATTTGTAATTAAGTCTATGCCGCTTTGAGCTACGCCAGCTACTCCTGAGACACCTTGTTTGATATTTAATATTACCGAGGCGCCTTCATTGATTTGTGGAGTTATTTCTAACTCAATGCCTACTTCTTGTCTTGATGTGGTTCTAAAAGGATTAGAATTATTTGTTCCCAAACTTTCTCCAGTTGTAATTGGAATTTCTTGACCTATAAAAAGTCTTGCAGGCTCATTATCCATAGCAAGTATTGAAGGTGTAGATAAGATATTTGAGTCCGTATCTTCTGCAATTGCATTAAGAATACCTACAAAATTATCTTCTCCTTTTGTCAGATCTCCAAATCCAGCAACTAGGCCCTGTGTATTTAATAATGATGAAATTGCAGTATTTGTAAGAGTTACGTCTTGATCGTCAGCTTGAGCACCAGTTATTGCTAATAAATCAGCTCCCGATCCTGAAAATCTTGTTATTCCAATTGGTATACTGTCCTCATCATTGCCTGAATATATTGCCTCAACCCCTAAACTTTTTGCTGCTTTTTCAGAAAGATCTACAACAATAGCCTCTACAAGAACTTGCGCTCTTCTAATATCTAATTTTGAAACAATATTTCTAATTGAATTCAAATTTTCTTCAGGCGATGAAATAATTAAAGAATTAGTTTTATCATGATGTGTAATTACAGTCTTTTGTCCCTCAGCATCAGAAATAAAACTTCCTGAAATAGAATTTAAGATAGATGATATATCCGCAGCTTGGGCATATTTAAGATAAATAACATTTATTGAATCATCAGAAGTAATATCTTGGTCTAATGAATTTAATGTAGATATAACATTATTAGTAATTAAATCATTTGCAGATAAGATCACTGAATTTGATGGTGCGAATGGAATAGCTATAAATTGATT
This sequence comes from Fidelibacterota bacterium, assembly GCA_002701185.1. GTDB lineage: Bacteria > Fidelibacterota > Marinisomatia > SCGC-AAA003-L08 > D37C17 > TMED6. The sequence continues at coordinate 1,978 of NZRW01000068.1, read as the reverse complement.
GATCGTTGGATTGTTTTGTGTTTTTAGTCTATCTAAAATTCTTACGGCTTCTATAGATGAGAGATTATCTAATTTTATTATTGTGATCTTTGCAGTGTTATTTTTGTCCAAGTCTTCTAATAAGTTTCTAATCCTAGCAACATTACTTGCGCGATCAACCAATAAAATTGAATTAATTGATGGAATAGCTGACAAATGAGATTGTCTACTAGAGATAGGTTTAATCATTGGCAAGATTTCATCAGTAGATCTATTTATTAATGGAATAACCGCAGTCTCAAAGCTACCATTTGAATAGTTTGATGTGTCATCTCTTGTTGCTTCATTTTCAGGAACAACTCTTAAAAAACCATCTTCAGATATAGCACCAAATCCATTTACTTGAATTGTTCTTAAATAAACATCCCATACTTGATCTCTATCTAGATTTGCATTTGAATAAATTGTGACTTTACCTTTAACCCTAGGGTCTAAAATAATTGTTTTTTTTGAAAATTGGGCTATGTCTTGAGTAACCTTTTTAATATCAACATCTTCATAGTTTAGAATAAATGTTTCTTGAGCACCCAAATTGGTAAATAATGTAAAAATAACAATTAAGAATAGATTTTTTAAAATCTTATTCATAATTGCTTACCTACTAGGTTCTCAATCTTGTATAACTTTTCTTTATTTTTAAAAATCACCTCATCTTGTGTAACATTAATAAGCTCGTATGCACCTTCTAGCATTTCTCCTTTATAAACTACATATTCCTTACTACCTTTTTTTAAAATTACCGAAGAGTCATTTATACCTGATCTATATCCGATTAATTCATAATCAAATGATGGAATTTTAGAAATGTCATTTTCTGATTCACTAAAAGAGGTATCAGATGCGGTGAATGCAAAATCAGTCATATTAGTAATATTAATTTCTTTTATTTCTGGTTTATTTGAAAAAGAAATGAGAAAAGTTATTAAAAGCGCGAAAGTAATCAGCGCTAAAACTGATATCAATATTTTCTTTGTTTTTATATAGTCCATAATAAAAAATGAGCTAATAATTTTAGCTCATTTTCTATTATGTAGCACTTTTATCTGATTCCAGAAACTCTGATAACTTTATTGAGCCTTCCGGATTTCATAAATCTGTGAATTTTATTCCAAATTGTTTTAACCATGTTTAGCTCCGTATTACATATATGTAACATATATGTGACATTTGTGTGACATATTAATATATTACTAATTATATGTAAAGTGCTTATTTATTAGGTTTTTGGGAGTGAAAACCAGAAAATAGAACCACTTTGCTCTTTAGAATCAATCCCAACATCGCCGTTTAAATTATTTACAAGGTGTTTAACAATAGCCAATCCTAGCCCACTCCCTTGATTATCAGTAGCTCTGGCCGATGCAGTTCTATAAAATCTACTAAAAATATGATCTTGATCCTCTTCTGATATACCAGAGCCACTATCAGCTACCATAACTTTTATATATTTTTCATCATTTTCTGTAGAAATTTCAATATCGGATCCTTCATCCGAATATTTAATAGCATTATCAATCAAATTATTCATAATTCTTTCTATTGCTTGAAGATCGCCTTTGATTAAACCTTCATGATTTGGTTTATATAATATATTTATATTTTTTTTCTTTGATAAATTAGAAATAGAGCTAATAAAATTTTCAAAAAATTTATTTAAGTCTATTTCCTGGAAGTTTAACTTTAATTCCCCGTATTCTATTCTAGACAGATCTAGTAGTGAAGATACCATATCTGTAAGTCTCTCTGCATTATGAAGAATAGCCTTTGCAAATACTTTTGCTTGTTTTTTATCATCCAACGCACTATCGATTAATGTTTCTGAATTTGCTCTTATAACACTAACAGGGGTTCTTAATTCATGTGATAGGTTTGAAATAAAATCTCTTCTCATGGAACTAAAGCTTCTTAATTGAGTTATGTCATGAAGTACTAAAATATA
>NZRW01000067.1 GCA_002701185.1 Fidelibacterota bacterium | reverse complement strand
GTCTTAAATAATGTTTTAGGGAGCAATTAATATGGTTAAAAAAACTGAAATAGATTTATCTAAGATTTCTAAAAGCATCAAAAGAAATAGTAAAAATATTTTTTACACTACTCTTGTTGGATTTGTTTTATCATTCATTTACGTTATTATAGCTACTCCTTATTATCAATCATATATTTCAATTAATCCTATTGGAGATAATATCAATTCAGGTAGATCTATGGGTGGGTTACAAAGTTTAGCATCTGAATATGGTGTAAATTTAAATGTTGCTGATTTTATTAATGATAAGCCTTCTTTTTATATTCCNGATATTGTAAATAGTAGAATTTTGAAAAAAGCTGTTATTTCTAATAANTGGAATACTAATAATGGACAAGTTGATTTAATAAATTATTGGCANATNAATGATACTACAAAATTTAGTGTAGGTAANTTAATTGGTAGTTTTTTAGGAAGCGAAGATAATAAAAATATTAAATTGAAATTTATGGATGCTGCTATTGATAGATTNTCTGAACANTTGTTGGTNCANGANGAAGAGTCAGGCTTAATTGTTATTTCNGTACTTATGGAAGAATCTCAACTNGCTGCTGACATTTCAAATTTNATTGCCAATTACATAAAAAAATATGTTAGTGATATAATGTTATCATACTCATCNACACANAGAGCATTCATTGAAGAGAGATTAANGTATTCTAAAAATGAGCTATCAAAGTCAGAAGAGGAGCTTAAAGAATTTAGNGAAAAAAACCCGTTCGCAGTTGATACTCCAGAATTACAGTTACAAAGAGGAAGATTATTAAGAAATATGGAAGTAAATCAACAAGTTTATATNACTTTGAGACAACAGTATGAAATGGCTCGTATTAANGAATTAAAAGAGATACCTGTTATTAATATACTTGACAATGCTGAGCCTGCTTCAGATGAAGCTAAGCCTCAAAAATTATTAATCATCTTTCTAGTTACNCTACTTTCTTTAATTTTNTCTTCTGTTTATGTAATTATAAAAGATGAAATAGATTCGTAACTATTATATTTGATAAAATTAATTAGGAGTTATGTTGTATTATTTTATTGGAATAATAATATTATTTTTATCATTTATTTCTATTTTTAAGATTGAGATTAAGAAAAGTGGCTTAATTTTAATTTTAATTTGTTCTCTACTTTATATTATATCATCAATTAGATTTAACATTGGAACAGACTATCCATATTATTATTTATTTTTTGAATCAGTAAAGCCATTAACTTTTCATCCTAATTATTCTTTTCCAAGTAATTATATGGAACCTATGTTCATGTATACAGTTGCTATATTAAAATACTTGTTCGATTCACCAATTTTCTTCTTTTCATTTTGGTCACTTATATCAATAACTTTTTTTTGGATTGGTATAAAAAGAGAGTCAGAAAACTATATTCTATCTTTATTTATTCTTTATTGTATTTTTTATCACCATTACTTTTTCAACACAATNAGACAAGGTGTTGTTATGGGAATATTTATTTATTCTTTAACATATATAATTAATAGGCAAACATATAAAGTTTTATTTATCAGCTTATTATCATCATTGATACATTCATCAGGTTTATTTATTTTTCTTGCGTATNTGGTTTCTTTTTTATCNTTAAAGAGTAGAATTTCTTATATACTACTTTTATTAAGCTCAATAGTTATTTGGAAATCAGGTTTAGGTGAAAAGTTTTTTACTTTTATAGCGTTGCNGTTTCAGGATGTTATCCCCAATTTATATATGTATGTAAAGGTTTTCTTTTATGACCATAATTTAGTTCAAATTAGTCAAAGACTTTTATTAATTATACCATTAATATATTTTTATCCTAAANTGTCAGAAGATCATAAGTTTAGAAAATTATTTAGTATTTATTTTTTTGGTACACTTATATATTTTTCATTTGGATTTTTTGGATTATTTATAACTAGAATTAATATGTTTTTTAGAATTCTTGAAATTATTTTAATCCCAATCTTATATGAACGATTGAAAANTAAAAATCAACAAATTTTAGTTCAATTTTGTATAACAATATGGTGTTTTACAATAATGAGCTGGTTGCTATATAAGGAAGCTTACTACCCCTTTAAATCAATATTTTCTATTTTTTAATGAAATTAATATCAGTCATATTACCTACTTATAATAGGGAAAAATTATTAAAAAANNCTATNCATAGTGTTTTAAATCAAACTCACTCTAATTTAGAATTAATTATCATTGATGATAATTCTAGTGATAATACACAAATTTTAATTAAAAGTTTTAATGATAAAAGAATAAATTATATTAAAAATAATAAAAANCTTAGAGCTCCTTCATGNAGAAATATTGGTATAAGTGCATCAACTGGTGATTTTGTAGCATTTTTAGATGATGATGATGAATGGTATCCAAACAAATTAGAAGAACANATTAANNTNTTTAAAAAANAGAGTATTGGTTTAGTTTATAGTACCACAGATTTATTTTTTCAAAATTATAATTTATCATATCCTACAAAACCTCAAAAAAGNGGATACATTTACAATGATATTTTAATAAATAACTACATTGGTGCCACACCTTCTGTTATTNTTAGAAAAGAAGCTTTAAANTCCTTAAAAGTAAGTAATAATGAATATTTTGATACTAATTTTCCAGCNAGNCANGATTATGATTTGTGGATTCGATTATGCAAGAGATGGGATGTTGATTATGTTTCAAGTTCATTANTTAAACAAAATTACAGAAATAATTTAGAAAGAATATCAAGTGATTTAAATAATCATATAAGTGCACACAAAATGTTAAATGAAAAATATAAAGTAGATATTAATTCAATGCTATCTAATCAACAAATTAAAGATAGATTAATTAATCAGGTATTATTCTTAGCAGCNCAAGCAATTAAGATATCAAATATTAAATTAGCTCAAAAATATTATTTAAATGCATTTATAAAGAAAAAGTCATTAAAATTATTCTTATTTTATTTGAGTTCATTAATGGGGGCAAAATTTATGATTAAACTAAGGTCTTATAAAAAATGAGTGAGTTTAATATCTTTGAAAGAAAAGTTTCAAAGTTTATAAAAAGATTTTCANATGTTCATAAATTAGTTAAATATTTGTATCAGTATTTAAATTTTTTTTTAAAAAGTGATAAAAACTTTTCNTTTAAGATTCANCCAGATGNTAAAATTCTTAATATTTCAAATAAGTCATTATTTTTTGGTTATTATGATCATACACCCTTTTCTAATGATATGAATCATTTTGTCTCTCATTCTTTTGATAAAAGCCTTTTTCTCAACCTATATAAATTTAAAAATCAAAAGTTAGTCAATGAAGAAACCNTAATAAAAACAGATTATTTTAATTTCCAACAAGGCATAAGACCTATTTGGTTAGACTCAAAAAATATTATTTTTAATTATATTAATGACAATTATTTTAAATCAGCTATTTACAATATTGAAAATAAATCTACTATAAATATCAAATATCCAGTACAAGAGGTTTCACCAGATGGTCAAATAATATTTTCNATTAATTATTCACGTCAAGATAAATTAAACAAAGATTATGGGTATGGCTTAAATCAATCCATAAAATTTGAAAATATTGATGGAATTATTGGCTACAGATATAAAGATGATAGTATCCTTTTTAATTTAAAAATTTCCGATATTTTCATTCATTCTCAAAACAAGTATAATTTTAGAATAGANGATTGTGAACTTAATCATTTACATCATTGTCCCTTTACATCTTCAATATTATTTATTTTTAGAAATAAAAAATCAAATGCTTTTTCTGAATTATTTAAATATGATTATNTAGAAGAAAAAATTGATTTAATTTATTCAGGAAAATTAATGTCNCATTATTGTTTTATAAGTAAAAATAAAATCTTTGCTTATCTAGAAAATGAAAATGAAAATGGTTTTTTTGAATTANCTTTTGATAACGATATTANTATCACTCAAAATATATTACCTTATAAAGAAGACAATATTAATGATGGGCACCCATCAATAAGTCCAGATAAAAAATGGATTACTTATGATACATATCCAAATAAAGCTAGAAAGTCATCATTATTCATCATTAAAAATGCACCTAATTCTAAAAAGATTTTAATTGGAACTTTTTATTCGCCAATGAAGTATTATGGTTATAAAAGATGTGATTTACATCCAAGATGGTCACCCGATGGTAATTTTATATCTATTGATTCTACTCATGAAGATAAGAGAAAAACTTTTTTAATTGATGTAANTAAAGTATTAAAAAAATATGAATGATTATAGTTTTACTGTAGGAATACCATTTTATATTAAATCTAATCCNACTGATTTAAAAAAAGCTATTGATTCTATATTNAATCAGACTCTAACTCCTAATAAAATTCATTTAATTCAGGATGGACCTATAAATGATAATATTCAAAGTATTTTAGATAAATATTTATTACATGAATCTAAACTATTTATTTTGTTGAAATTAAAAAAAGTAGGTTTACCATTTGCCTTAAATGAATCCATAAGAAGGTCTGATACGAGATTTTATGCCAGAATGGATGCTGATGATATTGCGTNCNCAAATAGATTTGAAAANCAAATTAATTACTTTAAAGATAATNTTGAAACAGAAATTTTAGGTTCATGGGCATATGAATTTGATGGTGAACTAAAACCAGATCGTATGTTTCTAAATAAAACGCCCNATAATAAAGCTGATATTGAAGATTTAATTCATTATAGAAATCCATTAATACATTCGTCAGTAATGTTTAAAATAAATTCAATAANAAAAGTTGGTTTGTATAATGAATCAATGTTTACTGATCAAGATTTAGAACTATGGAATAGATGTATAAAAAAGAATATAATTATTAATAATATTCAAGAGCCTTTAATTTATTTGAGAGTTACCGATAGATTACATAGAAGGTCAACATGGTCAGCTNTAAAAAGACAAATAATTATAAGATATTCATATAATACAAGTTCTTTAAAATTAAATTTCTTAAAATTAGCCTCAATAATTATAAGATTAATGCCATTTTTTATTAGAAAATGGGCTTACAGAACTTTTAGATAATATTAATAATAATTTTAAATGAAAATAAAAGAGATTAACCAACATAATAATTTTTCAATATTTATTATTGTATGCTTATTNTTAGCTGACATATCAAGTTATCTTATTTCATATAAGTTAGTTTTAAANATATTAAATGTNCCTTCAATTATTGATTATCCAATTTTAATAATTATTGGCATAATTTTTTTATTTAGATTTTTTGGAAGATACAACCCATCATCATTACAATCACGTTTAGAAGAATTTAAGATAATTATTATGTTNACTTCTTCGAGNACATTTATATATTTAGTATATAAAATTATTTTTAAATATATAGATGCTCAACAATCTCAAAATATTGTTTTATTATCATTATTATTTTTGTTTTTAGATATATTTCTTAGACTTTTAATCAGAACTATTCAAAAGCAACTTTTAAAGAAAAATATAGGGTTAAGAAATACAATCATTATAGGTTCATTCAAAGAATCAAAACAATTTATTGATAAAATATCTTTATCTCAGTATTCAGGATTTAAGATTTTAGGTTACTTTCATACAGATGACAATACTTCAATAAAAGAATATATTGAAAATTCAAAAAATGAATCATTAAAAGATTGTGGTATTTATAATTTGTCTGATCTAAATACGTTCCTAAATAGTAATAAGATAAATGAAGTAATTATTACGTTGAATAGTAAAGAATCATCAGANATTATTGAAATAATATCGAATTTAAGAAATTTAGATGTCTGTATAAAAATAGTACCAGGAATGTATGATTTATTAACAGGATATGCTCAAATGCATTCTGTTACAGGGATGCCGTTAATTGATATTAATCCAAATATCTTAACNGAATTACAAGTTATTTTAAAGAGAATTCTTGATCTCATAGTATCTTTTTTCGGTTTGATTATAATGTTGCCTATATTAATGTTTGTAGCTATTTTAGTTAAATTGAATTCTAAAGGCCCAATAATATTTAAGCAAGAAAGAATTGGGTTAAATGGTAAACCATTTATGGTACATAAATTTAGAACGATGTATATAGATTCAGAAAAAAATACAGGTCCTGTATGGGCAAAAAAAAATGATCCAAGAATAACTTCTATTGGGAATATTTTAAGAAAAACTAGATTAGATGAATTTCCTCAATTATTTGATGTTTTAATTGGAAATATGAGTATTGTTGGACCTAGACCTGAACGTGAATTTTTCATCGATCAGCTAAAAGAAAAATTTCCATATTATATGAGAAGACTTAATGTAAGGCCTGGAATTACAGGTTGGGCTCAAATTATGGGCTCATATGATACTGATATAGATAATGTTGAACACAAGTTAAAGTTAGATTTTTATTATATAGAAAATATTTCAATATGGTTAGATATTAAGATAATGATAATCACAATTTGGGTTATAATATCAGGTAAGGGCCAATAATGATTTTATTTATTTTATGCTGTACAATTTTTAGTCAAGGAATAAATATAAATCAAGACATTTATGAAAAACACATAAATGAATACAACATTATTAAAGAAAACAAAATCAAAGAAGATTTATTTATATTTCCAATAAAATCTTATAAAAAAAATACATCATATAATATTTTCAAAACTCTTGATAATTTAGATTTATTTCCAGTGGTGGGCATAAGATATAGTCAATCTGGTTTTGAAGTTGATGAACAATCTATTAAATCAACTTTATGGATAACACCAGGTGTTGATTTTGCTTTTAACAAAATTATTTTAAATACAATGAACCCTCTATGGATTAATGGTTTATTTTCATTTCATAAACATTCTGCTTATGGTACTGATTATGATTTAACGGTTGAATCCTCTTTAGATTTTGATAATATGAATAATTCTCCAATATTTCTTTATAATGATAATTATCAATTTGGATATTTTCGAAATGTTAAAAATAGTAATAATGGAATAGATTTTGATCAAACTATAGGCTATATATCATTGTTAACCTCAAACTTTGACTTAACTATTGGTAAATTTAATTCTAGTTTAGGGCCTTCATCCTATTCAAACTTATCATTATCAAAAACGACACCACCAATTAATCAAGTTAGATTTAGATATAATCATAAAGATAAATTTCACTTTACTTTTATAATTGGTGATTTATATTCAAATTTGATTGATACAACTTATATNTATGAATANCCAGATTTAGAANATAAGTATNCTATTATTCCAAAGAGAATTTTTAATCACAGAATTGACTTTACTATACATGAAAATTTTAGNNTAGGTTTTTATGAACAAATAATAGGTAGATCAAAAAAATCTCTTTTATACTATAANCCATTTAGTTTTTATTGGTCAGANCAACATCAAAATGGAGATTTGGANAATCTGCAAATTGGATTTGATTTTGATTATATTTTAAATGATTTCAGATTATATGGAGGTTTATTGATTGATGAGTGGGCAATATATGATACATTTAATTCTGATTCTCAAAATTGGTTTGCTAGACAAATTGGACTCTCAAAAATATTTTTTTCGAAAATATTGACATATAATGTTAAAGGTCTTGNGAAACTNGAATATTCAGATGCAGAGACACAGGTTNATACACATAAGTTTGCCATTAATTCTGCNTATCATCATAATTATCCAATTGGACTTTGGTCNGGAGGCGATTCAATAGATAAAAGATTATCAATTATTTTATTCTTTTTAAATAAAGCAGAGAAACCTGATTTTATACTAGATTTTTCATTTCACAGTACAAAATTTGGAAAACCAAATTATGATACAGAGATTAGCTTATTTTCAGATGAAATTGATAAACATAGAACTGTTTATTCTATTAATTTTAAAAAGAGTTTATTCAATGGTTTGGATTACCATTTAAAAGTTGGTTATTATACTACAGAAAATTTATATTCAGAGGATAATTTTTTAGAATTTTCAACATCTTTACTTTATAATATTCAAAAATAATTATGCATTCAATAAAATTTATAAGAGAAAATAAAGANATAATTTCTAATTGTATTAGACATAAAAAGTCTGATATCAATATNGATGATATTTTAGATTTAGATTTAAAAAGAAGAACTTTGATTCAAGAAGTTGAAAATCTTAAAGCTGAAAGAAATATTNTTAATAATAATATATCTAATAAGAAAAAAAATAATGAAGATTGTTCGGATTTAATTGATAGTATGAAAAGTATTTCAGTTAAAATTAAAGCATTAGATAATGATTTAACAGAATTTAATATTNNTCTTGAAGACAAGTTAAAATATATNCCTAATATCATACATAAATCTGTTCCAATAGGTTCTAATTCAAATGATAATAAAGTTGTTAAAGAGTGGGGTGTTAAGCCTGATTTTGATTTTCAACCAAAAAGNCACTTAGAGCTANCTGAAATATTAAATTTACTAGATTTTAAAAGATCTGCAAAAATTTCTGGAACNGCTTTTCCCTTATATGTTCATAATGGAGCAAAATTAGAGAGATCATTAATTAATTTTATGTTGGATACACACATTGACAAACATAAATATATAGAGGTTTTNCCACCATTTTTAGTATCTAGTAATTCTCCCTACACNACAGGCAATTTACCTAAATTCAAAGAGGATATGTACTATATTGAAAATGATGACTTATACTGNATNCCAACAGCAGAGGTACCAATCACTAATTTCTATTCAAATGAAATATTGATTGAAAAAGATTTGCCTAAACAATTTGTTGCATACAGTGCATGCTTTAGAAGAGAAGCTGGTAGTTATGGNAAAGATACTAAGGGACTTCAAAGATTACATCAATTCAATAAGGTAGAACTTGTAAAGTTTGTTCATCCTGANNATTCNTATAAAGAGCTTGACAAATTACTTTCTGATGCTGAAAGAATTTTACAAGATCTTAATCTTCATTATAGAGTTATTGAGCTTTGTTCTGGCGATTTATCTTTCTCTGCAGCTAAATGNTATGATATTGAAGTATGGTCACCTTTTGAAGAAAGATACTTGGAAGTTTCAAGTTGCAGTAATTTTGAATCTTTTCAAGCTCAACGTGGAAATATTAAGTATAGAAATTCAGAAACTAATAAGCTTGACTTTGTGCATACATTAAATGGTTCTGGACTTGCAACTCCAAGATTGATGATTGCTATTNTAGAATCATATCAAAATAAAGATGGAAAGGTAAATGTTCCTGATTTAATTAAACCATATTTTGGTAAAGATTTAATAGTTTGATTATGTTTTTAATATTTTTTGTATCATTATTAATCACATCTGAAATTGATTCACTAAACACTTTAATTGTTAAAGATTCAACNAAAATTGATTCAATCGTAAATATTAATNAGATTCAAAATGATTCAATTTTTTTTCAAGAAATNAATGATANCTTACAAAAGTATGGAAACATTCCAATTATATCAAANTCAAATGATTTATTTTANGANCAGCTAATGGAGTCNAAGTTAACATTTGCTGATGCAATNACTTATGATGTTGCTCTTGATACTACNGAAGCTGAAGTACAATTTTTATCATTATTTTCTTCTTTTGAGTTTTTAGATTCTTTGAGTCTAGATGATGAATATAAAAGAATTGAATACAATATGATGCTTAATGCNNGTATAGATTATTATCAAAATAAATCAGTCTCAATTAATAAATTAGAATCTCCTCTATCCATGGCCTTATTTAAAGAGAAGTTACAAGCATACTTTTATAAGCAAGAGTTAGAAGATGTAGAATTTGTTGATGAAACAGTAGAATTCATTGAAGGGCATATACCAATAACTTTCAATAGTAAAGTAGCTAATAATGTTAAATATTTTAGTAGTAATGGAGCAAAAAAAGGTGTTCAATTATGGTTAAATAGAATCAATAAATTTAAAAAAATAATGTTACCAATATTAGAGGAAGAAGGTGTNCCACCTGAAATATTTTATATTTCGGTTATTGAAAGTGGATTAAATCCTGTTGCCTTATCTTATGCTCAAGCACTTGGGCCATGGCAATTTATAGCATCAACAGGTAAGGTTTATGGNTTAGAAAAAAATTGGTATATTGATGAGAGAATGGACTTTGTTAAATCTACATATGCGGCAGCAAGATATCTAAAAGATTTAAAGGCTATTTTTGACAAAGTTAATCCTGAAGATTTAAATGGAGAGAATTGGTATCTAGCTTTTGCAGCATATAATTGTGGAGCTGGAAGAGTTTTGAAGGAAATTAAAAGATCTAATTCGACAAATTTTTGGGACTTAAATAGATTGCCTGGACAAACAAGAAATTATGTTCCTAAAATCTTGGCTATTTTCTTGATTAATAAAAATCCTGAAAAATATGGATTNACTGTAAANAGNGAGCCAGATATGAATTGGGTTNTTAAAAAAATAGATAAACAGCTTAGTTTTAATCAAATATCAGAAATTACTAANGTAAATCTTAAATCTTTGCANACATATAANCCAGAAGTTAAAAGAGGTATTATTCAACCAAAAAAAGATAGCATGTTTTATGATTTAAGATTACCAGCAAACCAAAATTATGATAATTTTGATTCACTATATTCTTTANTAAAAGAAAAATCTACTAAAAGTCTNCTTATAGTNGAACACANNGTTAAAAGAGGAGAAAATTTATCTTTAATCTCTAAAAGATATAACGTTAAAATTCAAGATATAACCTCAATGAACAAAATTAGCGCNAAAAAATATCTACAGCCTGGTCAAGTNCTNCAAATTCCTACACAAGGATATGANGAATATGTTAAATCTTTAATAAATACAAATAATACAACTAAAATTTATCATACTGTGAGATCAGGAGACACTTTAAGTGAAATTGCCTCAAAGTATAGAACTTCTATTAAGAAGATTAAAAAATGGAATGGNATACGTGAAAATGATAATGTCATATATGTAGGAAAAAAATTAATTATTTTTATTTCTGCTAATGATTATCAAAGGATTAACACCAATACTCCCAAAACAGTAAATTATAAAGTAAAGTACGGTGACTCACTAAGTAAAATTTCCTACAAATTTGGTGTAAGAGTAAGTGATATTCGTAAATGGAATAGTTTAAAAAGTGATTTAATTAAAGTAGGTCAAAATTTAATTATTAAAACTAAAAATTAAAATTTATTGTATTTTTGGCTNGATTGTATAGATATTTGCTATCTTTTATTAAAATAAATTAAAGGGTTTTATATGACAAAAGCTGATATAGTTAATGAGGTATCTAGCGCTANTGGNTTGACAAAAGTTGAAACAGAAGCNGTTTTAGAAGGTATTATCAATTCTATAGCTACTTCATTAAAGAAAAATAAAAGAGTTGATATTAGAGGTTTTGGAAGCTTTNTAGTTAAAAAAAGAAAAGCAAGAGAAGCTAGAAACCCAGCAACTAATGAAAAAGTGGTACTAAAAGAAAGATTTGTACCATCTTTCAAAGTTTCAAAATTATTAAAAAAAGAAGTAAACCAATCATTATTAAGAGGATTTTAAGGAGAATCGCTAATGCCTTGTGGTAAGAAGAGAAAAAAACAAAAAATGAATACCCACAAAAGAAAAAAAAGGTTAAGAGCTAACAGACATAAGAAAAAATAATATGTAGCTTTTAAGTTTTGTTTTAAACTATATATTATGACAAAACAATTTATTTTTACCGTATCAGAGGTAAATACACATATAAACAAATTAGTTGAATCTAATTTTTCTAACATAACCGTTAAGGGTGAAATTTCACAATTAACGGTTCATCCCAATGGACATATGTACTTTAATATTAAGGATGAAAATGCTACTCTTCCTTGCGCCA
>NZRW01000066.1 GCA_002701185.1 Fidelibacterota bacterium | reverse complement strand
AAAACCAAATTGATAATGGTATGTCATATGATAAATATTACGGGTCAGATATTACCAATTAAAAAAATATGTGAAATGGCACACAGTCACGGAGTTGAAGTAATGGTTGATGGCGCTCACTGTGTAGGTATGTTTGACTTTTCAATTGATGATTTTAACTGTGACTACTATGGTTCCAGTCTTCATAAATGGTTAGCAACTCCACTTGGAGCTGGGTTACTTTATGTAAATAAAAACAAAACTCATAGAATCTGGCCACTGCTTGCAAATGGCAACACGGATAAAACAGATATTAGAAGACTTAATCATATCGGTACCCATCCTGTTCATACGGATCTTGCGATATCTAATTCTATTGATTATTTGAATTGGATAGGCATTAAAAGAAAAGAGGAGAGAATGAGATTTCTACAAAGATATTGGTCAGATAAACTTAGGAATNTTGAAAACGTAATTGTAAATACACCTNNGGATATTACTAGAAGTTGTGGTATTGGAAATGTTGGAATTACAAACATGTCACCATCAGAGATGGCAAAAACTTTAATGGACAAGTATAAAATATTTACAGTTGCTATTGATTATGCAAACGTAAGGGGTTGTAGAATAAGCCCTAACATTTTTACTACTACTGATGAGCTNGACAGGTTTGTAGATGCNGTAAAAAAAATGGCAACATAATAATCTTTATTAAATTTGTAAACCTATGANTCAAACTCTACTTATGGATTTTGATTGGACAACAGCATTAGTTCGATTTTCAATTAATACAATTTTTATTGCTTCAATGATATTTATTATNTCAAGACAAACTGTTTTGAAAAGATTCTCATTTACGTTTATGATGATAAGTTTAATTGTGTTCTTTTTGTGTTACACATTAAAAAACTTTGATCTTAACTTAGGAATGGCACTAGGACTTTTTGCAATTTTTGGTATAATTAGGTATAGGACTTTGCCACTTCAAACGGAAGAAATGACATACCTTTTTGTTACGATAGGAGTTGCTGTTATAAATGCNTTATCTGAGGACTTTTTGACAGTTAATGAATTGATAATAATTAACATTANTATAATACTATTTATACTTTTTGGAGAAATTATATTAAAAAAATTATCATATGGAAACTTATCCCACCCTTTAGATGAAGATATAAATAGAAGAGTAATAATTCAGTTAGAATATAACAGTAATATTCAAGATTCAATTAATAAGGAGATAAAGAACTATGAGAAAAATTTAGATATTAAAATAAAATCTTTTAAGATTTTTAAAATCGATAAAAAACTTAATACTGCTACTATTCATGTATATTATTAATTCCAAAAAAATAGTCTATATACTATTTACCGTGTTCTTTTTTTTAAGCTCGATTTATTCCCAGGATAATGATTTTAGAGGTTGGTCAGAAATTGAATATAATCTTGATATAGATGAGAGCATATCTTTAGCATTTAGTCAGCACTTTAGATTAAAGGAAGATCTTAATACTGTAGACAGCTATATTACTGAATCTGAAATTACATACTCTCCACAAAAAAAAATAAAACTATCAGGGCAATTGAGATATTATTATAGAAATGATAATTCAGGAGGTGTCCANGGGTTTGAAAACTTATACAGGTATCGTTTTGCAATTGAAAAAAAGTTCAACACAAACTATTTGAACTTTGATTTAAGAGTTGCATATCAAAATAGAGTTTCTTTAGATAGGAAAGATAGATTTAAAAAGAGACTACGTATTAGACCTTCAGCTGAAATTAAAATAAAAGATTGGACTAATAAGCCAAAACTATTTTATGAATATTTTGATGAAATTCAGGGAAAAGATCAAAAAGCTCACAGATATGGTATCAGCTTCAAAAAAAATCTTAAACAAAACCAAAGTTTCACGTTACGTTATTTTTTTCAGAAATATGATGAAGCATCTAACTTAGATTATAATAACAATGTGATTTCTCTAAAATATAGTTTTAATTAAACTGTTCTCTTAAAACTATAAAGTATATATGAAAAACCTCAGTTATAGTAATCTTAAGGAAAAAGTTAAAAAGGCAAACAAAAAGGAATTCATTGCACTTCTAGCTATACTTTGGTGGATACCAGGTGGATCTTTATGGTGCACTGCAGCTATCTGGATAAGATATTCAATTAGAATCAAAAATTTTTTTGGCTTTAANNNATNGGANNTGTTACTTTTTNTATNCCACTATNNNAATTNATTTAACTCNCTTTTAACTTATAAATCTTTCAACAGTCGAAACTTTTTAATTTCTTTGAGTTCTAAATTAAATGATGCAAAAAACCATTCGAGTAATATTCCTGTTATTTAGTATAATTTGTTTTCCTCAGCAAACCATTATTGAACTAGAAAAAACACCTGACTCTGAATTCATTTTAGATGGAATTTTATCAGACGACGAACTCCAAAATGCTAAAGTAATTGACATTATTTATGAGCATGAACCAGGGTACAATACATCACCTTCATACGAAACAATAACTTATTTAACATATACGGATACCTTTCTATATGTTGGATTCAAAGCATATAGAGATGAAGTGAAGGCTGACATTCATCCTAGAGATAGTAGGTCATTATTTGAAGATGATTTTGCAAATATTCATTTAGACACCTATGGTGATGCTCGTAATAATATTGGCTTAACATCAAACTTATATGGAAGTCAAGCGGATGGTATTAGAATTGATACAAATGATTGGAGTATGGGTAGTGGTTCAGGATGGAGCCAAGATGCTAATTTTGATTATCAGACTTTAGGAAGATATACAGATTTTGGTTATGAGGTAGAATTTATTATTCCCTTCTCTTCAATCCCTTTTCCAAATGGTAAAAATCAAAGTTGGAAAATTAAGGTTAGTACAAACTATAGAGATAATACTAAGCAGGGAGTGACTGCAAGGGTATATAGTAGTAGGATTGATAGAGACAATACGTGCGTTTTGTGCCAAAATGACCATACTATTGTAATGAATGATATTAAAATCGATAAAGTATTTAACATCTTACCATATGTAAGTACCAATGTTATTGGAAATAGAGATAAATATTATGATAGAGTTAATTATGATACACCAGAAATAAACTATGGTATTGGACTTAATCTTGACTTAAGTAAAAACTTATCTTTTGAGGCAACTTTAAATCCTGATTTTTCTCAAGTGGAGGCTGATGTGACAAAGATTGACGTAAACTCACCAACTGCAATTAATTATCCAGAACAAAGACCCTTTTTTAATAAAGGGATTGATATATTTAATTATTCCTTGGATGTTTTTTACTCAAGGTCGATAAATAATCCTTCTTTTGCATCTAAAATTCTAAATCAAGGAAGAAAATCTAGATTTTATATTTTATCTGCAATTGATAAGGATTCACCTTATCTAGTTCCTACTCATTATGAATCATTTTCTGGACTAGGTGGTAAAAGTTTTAATAATGTAATTAGATATGAACATTTTATAGATCAAAATACTCGTTTAGGAGGTTTGATATCGAACAGGATTTATGATCAAGGAGATGCATATGGTAATTTAGTTGGACTTAATGGGATTATTAATTTTAGCCAAAGCTGGAAACTTCGTTTTGAATACTTTAATAATACAAATAAAGAGCCAGTTGCAGATTGGATTGATTCAAACAAGTCGTTTGATAAGTACACGGTTAAACTTGATGGAGAAAAATTTTCAGGTCATGCTTTTTACTCTGAGTTAAGAAGAGAGACTCTGAACTGGAGATCATTCGTAAGATATACAAATATATCACCGACGTTCAGATCAGATCTAGGATTTATAACACAAAATGATGTAAAAAAGTATGAGCTTTGGCATGGCTATTATGCATATCCAGACACTGAGTTATTGAAAAATTACCGATTAAGTGCAAAATATGATAGAGAATATGATTATAACAACAATCTTAAAATGTCAGCTATCCAAGCTTACGTTACTTTTCTTACGATTTTTAACACTAATGTTTTCTATAATTATGAGTATGATTTTTATAACTCACATTTAGTGTCTGAGTTTAAGGATTATATAAATCATTACTCTAGGCTAAGTTCTAGGCCCTTTGAATTTATTGATATTCAAATGTCATATGCCTGGGGAAAGGATATAGCATATAGGGAAGAGATTCCCCAGCTTGGTATCAGATCTAATTTAGANTTTAAAATTGCAGCTAATATTAATAANAATTTTAGAGTAACACCGAGTATTAACTTTGAGAAATTAAAAAAAATTAATTCAAATGAATATTTCTTTGATGGTTATATTGCTAGACTTGATTTAAGATACCAGTTTAATACCGAATTGAATTTTAGAATAATTTCTGAGTATAATGAATTTACAGATAAATTCTTTGTTCAGCCATTAATTTCATGGAGACCAAATCCAGATACAATTTTTTACTTTGGAGGAAATCAAAATTATATAGATAATTTTGTTGATTATAATTCACCAAATTATAGAGTTAGTAAGACACAACTATTTTTAAAATTCCAGTATTTAATTAAATCATAATTTTATAATAAACACTAAAACCTGAGACTGTATTTATGAAAAATTTTTTGTTAATTATTTTCTCGATTTATTTTTCAATCTCCTTAGGTCAAGAGAAAATATTAGTTTTAAATAAGATAGATGAAAGTAAATTTAGTATAGATGGTGTAATTTCAGATGAAGAAATTCAGGGTGCTAAAGTTCTTGAAATTCTTTACGAAGAAACACCAAGTTTCAATACAGTTCCGTCAAAAAAAACTNTTGGATATTTAACCTATTCTGATAAATTCTTATACGTTGCCATTAAAGCATATAGAGACAATGTTGTGGCTCCTGTAACAACTAGAGATAATAGTGCTATTTGGACAGGTGATTTAGCTGGTTTTGCAATTGACACTTTTGAAGATGCTAGAAACCATCTAATTATTGTATCAAACCCTTCCGGCAGCCCTTTTGATGCTATAAGAATGCCTGGTAGAGGTTTTGGTAATGAATTTAACATTAATGTTGATGTTAATTATGATTTTACCTCTGCAGGTAGCATAACTGACTATGGATATCAGATAGAGTTTCTTGTTCCATTCTCAGAATTGCCATTCCCGAATGGAAAAGACCAATCATGGAAATTTAAAATTTTTAGCGCATATAATGATGATAAAGATGAGGGAGTCCAGGTTAGAGCAGGATCAAGTAAATCTAACAGAGATACAAGTTGTCAATTGTGTTTATTGGACCATACTATTGTAATGAATGATATTGAAATAGAAAAAAAACTTGATTTTTTACCTTACGTTAGTTCTAATGTCTCTGGTATTAGAGAGAAATATTACGATAGAGTCAATTATGATACACCTCAATTAAATTATGGGATAGGATTTAATTATGAATTAAATAAAAACCTATCAATTGAGGGTACTATAAATCCTGATTTTTCTCAAGTTGAGTCAGATGCAACCAAGATTGATATTAACTCAGTAACTGCTTTAAATTATCCTGAGAAAAGACCATTTTTTTTAAGAGGAATTGATGCAATGGATTATTCTACAAATGTTTTTTATTCAAGATCAATAAATAATCCTTCATTTGCATCCAAAATAATTAATCAGGGTAGAAAATCTAGATTGTATGTTTTGAATTCAATTGACGAAGAGACGCCTTATCTTGTGCCAACTCAATTTGAATCATTCTCAGGTGTTGGAGGTAAAAGTTTCAGCAATATAATTAGATACCAAAACTTTATTAATTCTAACTCACAATTTGGAGTTCTAGCGTCAAATAGATTCTATGAGGGGGATGCCTATGGAAATTTATTCGGAATTGATGGGCTTTTTAATTTTTCAGACATATGGAGTTTCGAAGTTGAATTGTTTTTAAATTCAAATAAGGAGCCGATGGCTGATTGGATTAATTCTGACAAAACTTTTGGAAGTTCTACTGTAAAACTTGATGGGGAAAAAATAAATGGAAATGCTATCTATGCTCAATTAAGAAGAGACACTGAGACCTGGAGAACTTTTATTGAATATTCGCAAATGTCAGATGGTTTTAGATCAGATCTTGGATTTATAACAACAAACAATGAAAAAAAATATACTATTTGGCATAGCTTTCATCAATATCCAAATAAAGATTTAATAAAAGACTACAGGATATCACTTAGACAAGATTTTGATTATGATTATTCACATAATATTGCAAGATCAAATTTTCAAACTTATATATCTGTACTAACAGTTTTAAATACTAGGATAACCCACAACTATGAATATAACTTTGTAAAGTCTCATCTTGAGTTTCAATTTAAAGACTTCATAAATCATTGGATAAGAATGGAATCAAGACCAACAAATTTTTTGACTTTTAATGTGTTCTACAAGTTTGGGAAAGATATAGCATATCGAATAGAGACACCTAAATTAGGTTTTACAAATGATGTAAGATTTGGTGCACAAATATCAATTAATGANAATTTTAGAATATCTCCAAACATTAATTATTCTTCTATTAAAAAACTTGACTCTGATGAATATTACTTTAAAGGNTATATAGGAAGGCTTGATATACGTTATCAATTTACAAACTTTCTTGATCTAAGACTTATATCTGAATACAATGATTTTTCTGAACAGTTTTTCTTTCAACCCCTAATTTCCTGGAGGCCNAATCCTGATACNATTTTCTATCTTGGAGGTAATCAAAACTATATTGATNGGTTCACTGATTATAATTCTCCACACTACAGGGTAAATAAGACNCAANTATTTTTAAAATTTCAATATTTATTTAAATAACTTATTGGACTATAATCTNTTNTCATAANTATTTNAAATATGTTATTAAATACTTTTATAATTAATAATTTTTATTAATTTTAGAAGTAACTATTAACCAATGACAATTAATTCAAAAAGTATCTTTCTTAGAAGAGTCCACGAAGCCTATTTATTAAAAAAAATAACGAAAAGGACTGCTACNCATTTTAAGTCTGTGTANAACAAGTTTGATGTTAAGAAAAAATCTGAAGCCGATGAAAAAGCTGATGAACTTCTGACTGAATTAATTTCAGAATCCGTTATTAAGCAAAGAAGATAATTATCTTATTGCCCAACATTCAATTTCAACNTTAGCTCCAAGAGCAAGCCCAGACCCTGCAAAAGCACTTCTAGATGGTCTTTTATCTTCAGTAAAGAATTTTTTGTACTCTTCACTCATTGCCGCCCATTCTGAAATATCTGAAAGCATGCAAGTGCATTTGAAAACTTTATCCATTGAGCTTCCAAGCGCAAGTAATATTCTCTCAATGTTTTTCATGGTTTGTTTAGTTTCTTCTTTGATNCCACCAGGAACAACTTTTGTATTGCCAGGTAAATTACCAACNTGACCTGCAACATAGATCACATTATTGACAATCGTTGCATCAGAAAATGGAAAATCTAGTTGCTTGGTGTTGTCAGAAGTATAGTAATCTATTTTAGTTTCAAGGCTAGTNTATGTATTGTGTGTCTTTGTGCTTACGCATGACGTGAAGAAAAATAAAAGAAGAATAATAATTTTTTTCATTGATTTAAACTTTGAGAAGCAAAGGTTACACTTTTTTCTTACAATTGCTAATTATTAATAAATCTAAATATGTGCTATTTAATGTATCATTAATACATATATATAAATATTATATGTATATAGTATTAAGCATTTAATATAAAAA
>NZRW01000065.1 GCA_002701185.1 Fidelibacterota bacterium | reverse complement strand
CTGTAAATTTTCAGGTAATTCAAATTGAAATCCTGCAATCTCTTCATCATTTTTACAATGAATACCAATCCAAAATGGACCAGTTGACCAGCCGGCACTATAAGAATAACCAAATTGTATTTTTTCATCTAAAATTGTAGCCTTAAAAATATTAGTCTTTTCCGCTTTCAATGTTATTTCAGATTTATCATTAGTTAACAAAATAGTAAACAAACTCAAAAAAATTATTTTTTTAAACATAATTATCTCCTTTTTAAGATAAATTAATCACAGATTTTAATATATTACTATACACTAAATTTACATTTATTATGAAACTTTATAAAATTATTATATTATTTATAACAACTCTATCAGTATGTACGTCTCAATTTTCTAATGTTTTAGTAGATATAGATTATTCAAATATCAGTGAAAATGAAATGTTTATTTTTGAAAATTTTGATGATGAAATCAGATCTTATTTTAAAAATAATTATTTTTTTGATGACCCTGATCAATTAGAGTTAACACTTGACATACATTTTGTGATTGAAAATATATATGATCGTGGTGGAGAAAAAGTTATAAGCGCTCAAGTATTATTCTCAAATCAAAAAGATCAACATCACTACTCAAAGAGTTTTGACTTTTCACATAATAGGGGTGAGGCTCTTTATAAAACTGAAATGTTTCATCCGTTAACTTCTCTTTTAAATTGTTTTGCATATTTACAAATAGCTTATGAATTAGACACATATGAATATTTAGGGGGCAATAAATATTTTTTAAAAGCTCAAAACATTGCTTCTGATGCAAAAAATAGTTCTTTTTCAAGAAATTGGCAATCTAGGCTAAAAAAAATTAGAAAACAGACAGAGCAAAACATTTATAGAGAATTACGCTACAACTTTTGGGTTTCACAAGATGCGCTTGATCATTCTCCTATTAAATTAGAAGAAGCAGAAAAATTTTTTAATGAATTTTATATAACGCTCATTGATTATGATGAATATTATGGGTATAGTAAACCACTAATACAGTTTTTAAATGCATATTCATATGAAATTATGCAAACTGCAAAAATATTAACCTTTCAGAAAATTATTGACTATTTATCTATTTATGATGAACAAAATAGTGTTATTTACCAAAAATATTATCAAGACTAACTTTGTTTTATTCTATATAATTATAAGCATATCTCTTGATTTTGTATATGCAGATAATTATATAGATACGAAACAAAAAAGTTTGGATGAAATTGATTCAGAAATTATTTCACTTGAAGAAAAGTTAAGAACAGAAATTAATAGTATTGAAAGCTCAGAACAAAAAATTAATGTAATTAAAGCTAAATTAGAAAAAGAGCGTATTAAAATATCTAATAACCGGTATAAAAAAGAGGAAAAAGAAAAATTATTAAATGAGGCAACATTTATTTTAGATAGTTTGAATGAAGATTTAGGCCAAGTAGAAAATAATAAAGCTGATGTTGAAAATTTAATTAACAAACTCAATATAAATAAAAAAACAATAGACTATAAAATTAAAGTAATTAATGATAGTATAAATATAATAAATCAAAAGATGATAAAAACATCAGATGAGCTTGATGTTATTAAGAAAAAAACTAAATCATTAATTATTGAAACACTTTCACTTAAACCTCCTAGTGAAGTAGAGTTTATGTTAGAATCAGAAAATTGGGATATGTTTATCGTAAATTCAAGTTTATATCAATTATTAATTGAAAATCAAAAGATTGCATTCAATGATTTAGCAAATCAATATGAAAAAATTAATCAGATTAGAATTAAAGATAGTTTAAACAAAGAAAATTTATTTTTAGATAGTAATCGCTTAAACTCACAATTGATTGATTATAATAAACAATTAAACAATTTTATAAATTATAAACAAAAACTAGATGGTCTAATCGATGAAAAAACTGCTCTTAAAAATGATTTAAAAGATGAATATATCAAAATTGGGTTAGTTTTGGATAGTGCAAAAACAAAAATCTTAGTATTTGAAAAAGATTTAAATCAGTTAAACAAAAAAAATATAACATCTCTTGAGCAGCAAGAGAAAATTAAATCTCAAATAATGATTAAAGAAAAAGCTAGACAATCAATTAGAAAAGAAATTCTTAAACTAATTGAAACCTCCAAGCTGTTTGAGGGTCTAGAAATTCAAAAATTGAAAGGAAAATTACCTTGGCCATTAGATGGTAATGTGATTACAAAGTTTGGAAAACGAACCAACCCTGAAACAAAAGTTACAATTGATTATGATTTAATTGAAATACAGCCAGTTATGACTAAAGAAGAGCAAATAATTTATCTTTCAAAACAAATTGATCCTAATAATCCAAACAAATCAATTGTTAAAAAATTTCAAAAAATTTCTATGAACCTAAAAAATGGTGACCGCGGCTATGGCGTTTTTGGACCTCAAACAACTAAAATGTGGAAAAAATATAACAAAATGAGTTTAGGCGCATCAGAACAACCTATATTTTCAATTTATGATGGTGTAGTTGAAAGTATCAATTTCATCAATCCTATAGTTGGTGTTGTAATTATTATTAGACATGATAATGATTATTTTTCTGTTTATAATGGTAATATAGAAGTTCTGGTAATGAAAGGCTCAAAAGTTAAAACTAATCAAAAAATTGGAACAATTAAAAAACAAAACATTCTATCGTTTCAGCTTTGGAAAAATAATAATCCAATCAATCCAGAAAATTGGTTTATAAAAAAATGATTTATGATAATATTATAAAAAATGAAAAAATTTGGTCTGAGCTGAAAGCTATGGTAGAAAATGAAAAGTTACCACACGCAATGCTATTTCATGGGCCTGATGGCACAGGTAAGGAAGCACACGCAATTGCGCTTGCAGCTCATTTGAATAATTATCAAAATAAAACTGATTTTGCCAAAATCATGAATTTTCAACATCCAAATATTAATTTAATTATACCACTTCCTAGAGAAAAAGCTGTCAACAAAAATACAGACTCACTTAAGTCCTTATCAGAAAAATCTCTTGAACAGTTAATCAATATGAAAAAAGAGAAAATGATTAATCCATATCAAAATATTTTCTTTGAAAAAGCATCAACAATTTTGATTAATTCTATAAGAGATATAAAAAAAGATTTACATTTTAATATTGATAACGGATCAAAAGTGCATTTAATATTTAATGCAGAAAAATTATGTTATCCTAAAAATGAATCAGGTAACTCTCTTTTGAAAATACTTGAAGAGCCTCCTAAAAATACATTTTTTATACTTGTAACAAATAATAAAGAAAAGTTATTAGATACTATTGTGTCTAGATGTTGTGATTTTTATTTTCACAAATTAGATAAATCAACAATTATATCATATTTTCAAAATGAAAATACAAATTTTGATTTAAACTTATTATATAAAATCACTGATGGTTCAATCAAACAAATATTTAACATAATTGAAACTGATATTGATATTCCATCTTACATTCAAGATATTAAAAATTTAATTAGTAAGTTAATGCAAGATAAAGATTTTGAATCAAATACAAAAAAAATGGAGCAATTATTTAGATCTAAAAAATTACACTTTAAAATTTTTATTAAAATTCTAATTATAATTTTAAATGATTTAGAAAAAATAAAGAATAAACATTATGATTGTTTAATTTTAAGTGATGTTAAAAAAACTAAATTTGCTGATTATAATAAATGTATCGCATTAGTAGAAAAAACATACCAAGAATTAAATAGAAATGCAAATGCCTCTATGAGTATTTTTTCTATGATGATTAAAATGAAAAATATATTAAGATAATTNANATAAATGAAAAAAATGTATATCACTACACCAATTTATTATGTTAATGATGAGCCNCATATTGGCCATGCATATACAACTATATTGGCAGATNTAATNAATAGATATTACAAAAGTATTGGATATAAAACTTTTTTTCTAACTGGTACAGATGAGCATGGATTAAAAGTNCAGCAAGCTGCAGTNAAAAANAATGTGACNCCTCAACAACATGTNGATAAACATGTTATNGCATTTAAAAATANTTGGNAAAAATTAAATATTGAGNATGATTTCTTTNTTAGAACTACNGATGNGNATCATCAAAATAAAGTTAAATTTGCTTTNCAAACTTTATTTGATAAAGGTGAAATTTATTTAGATGAATATGAGGGGNTATANTCCATTTCTGAAGAAAGATTTATTACNCAAAANGAAGCTGATGANGGTGANTTTAGNGANATAAAAANGATTAAAGAAAAAAATTATTTTTTCANAATGTCAAAATACCAAGATAAATTAATTCANCATATTAAAGANAATCCTNATTTTATTAANCCNGAATCAAGAAAAAANGAAATTTTAGGNTTCCTAGACAAACCTCTTAATGACTTATGTATATCTAGNCCAAAANATAGATTAGAATGGGGTATTGAAATACCATTTGATACAAATTATGTAACATATGTGTGGTTTGACGCGCTTCTAAATTATATTTCATCAATTGGCTGGAGCGAAAATAAAAATTTTGAATCTTGGTGGCCAGCAGATTATCACTTAATAGGTAAGGATATTCTTACAACCCATGCTGTTTATTGGCCAACTATGCTAATGGCTTTAAANNTNCCNNTACCAAAAACTATATTAGCTCATGGCTGGTGGATTATGGAAGATCAAAAAATGTCAAANTCTCTTGGNAACGTAATTAAACCNTTAGATTTAGCTGAAGAATTTAGTGTAGATAGTTTAAGATATTTTTTGATGAGAAATATGGTNTTAGGTCAAGATTCATCTTTTTCGAGAGCATCATTTATTAAAAGATATAATTCAGATTTAGCTAATGACTATGGAAATGTGATTAATAGAATTACAATTTTAATTAAGAAAAATTTTGATGGTTTGTGCCCTGAGCCAGGCAAATACGATAAAACAGAGTTAGGCTTAATTAAACTATGTGANGATATTGTAAACAAAGTTGAAAAAAATATGGTAAAATTAAAAATTCATGATGCATTAGAAGCAATTTTTAGTTTAATAAGGGAAATAAATAAATACTTAGAACTAAAACAGCCCTGGAAAACAATTAAAGTAGANAAATCACAAAAAGGTGATGCTGCAACATGTTTATATGTTTCTGTAGAATTGCTCCGCATTAGTTCAGAATTANTGTTTCCTTTTATGCCAGAAAAAACTAGAATTACTATAAATGCCTTATCTCAAGAAATTAGTCATAATTTAGAGTTTGGCATTATAAAGCCATACTGCTCAATTGAGCATCCTGGTGCATTATTTCCTAGGATTGAAAATGATTGATACACATTGCCATTTATATGATGATAAGCTATATCCTAAGTTAGATGAAATTATTTTAAATGCAAAAAAGGCTAATGTTNAAAAAATGATTTGCATTGGTGATAATTTAAACACCTCATTAAAAAGTTTAGNAATCGCTGANAAATATAACAATATTTATGCNACTNTAGGTATTCATCCGCATGAATCGAAAGATGCATCTGAAAAATATTTATCAAAAATTNAANGTTATTCAAACCATCAAAAAGTTGTTGCAATAGGTGAAATAGGATTAGACTATTATTATAACTTTTCGGACTCAAAAATTCAAAAAGNAGTTTTTTTAGAACAACTGAAATTAGCAAAAAAATTAAATTTACCCTCTGTAATACATTGNAGAGATGCTTATGAAGATTTACTGGAAATAATTATTGAAAGTGAGCATAATAAAGGTGTGATTCATTGTTTTTCAGGCGATTTAGAGTTTGCCAATAAAATAATAAATCTTGGATATTATATCTCATTTACTGGGATGATTACTTTTGTAAAAGAGCTTGAAGATGTTATAAAAAATATTAGTTTAAATCACATCTTAATTGAAACNGATTCTCCATATCTTGCACCTGTTCCATATAGAGGNAAAATCAATGAGCCTGCGTATGTAGAAAAGGTAGCTGAAAAAATTGCTGAAATTAAAAATTTATCCNNTAAAGAAGTAATTGATATAACTACAAATAATGCTAACGTTTTATTTAAAAAAATAGTAANTTGAAAATACCNCCAAGAAAAAAATGGGGTCAAAATTTTCTAATTGATCCNAATATAATTAATAAAATTATTAATGTATTAAAGCCAGAGAAAAATGACTTAATNCTAGAAATAGGGCCAGGTAAAGGCGCTTTAACAAAACAACTATCTAATCTTGGCAATATTGTAACTGCTGTAGAAATTGATCCNTTACTCTGCGATTATCTAAACAATCTAAAATTAAAAAATATAAATGTAATCAATCAAAGCATACTCGATTTTGATTGTNCATTGATGAAAAATACATATTGTGTAATTGGTAATCTACCTTACAATATATCATCACCTATATTATTTAAATTTATGGCAGAAAGTAATTGGAGNCAATTAGTTGTTATGATTCAAAAAGAAGTCGCAGAGCGTATTGTCNCAGATTCAAACAATAAAAAATATGGNAGGCTAAGTATTATGATGCAAACCTTCTTTAATGTAGAAATTAAGTTTCATATTCCTAACTCTGTNTTTAGACCAATACCTGAGGTTAAATCTTCTTTATTATCAATCACTCCTAAAATAAACAATAATATAATTTATGAAAATTTAAAATTAGTTGTAGAAAGTGCTTTTAGACATAGGAGAAAAAAATTAAAACATAATCTAAAAAATATTATAAATGATGAAAATTTAAACTTCATAAAAGATAAGCGTGCAGAAGAACTTTCAGTAAAAGAATTTCAAGAGCTTTCCAAGCTAATTAATTAAAAAATTATTATATTTGAGTATATGTTTGATAGCAAAGTTTATAGAAATAGAAGAAAAAAATTATGCGATAATTTAGGAAGTGGTTATGTTCTGTTATTAGGACATCATAACTCTCCGATGAACTTTTCACATAATCCCTATCCATTTGTCCAAGATACTAACTTTCTATATTACGTTGGAATAAACCTACCATATTGTGCATGTATTATTGATATTGAAAAAAATATCACAACATTATATATGGACAATAAAACTATTCATGATATTATTTGGATTGGTAAAACTAAATCTGCTGAATCATGGGGTGATGATTGTGGCGCTGAAAAGATTAAATCTATGAAAGATTTATCAAAGGATTTAAATAAAAAATCTAATATAATGTTTCCTCCAATTTTTAGATCAGAAAATAAAATTCAAATTAGTGAGCTATTAAATATTTCTTTAAATGAAGTTGAAAAAAAATCATCAGTTTCTTTAATTAATGCAATAATAAAACAACGATCAATAAAATCTACTGAAGAAATTGATGAAATCAAATCAGCGCTTAAAATAACAAATATTATGCACCAATTAGCAATGAAGAAATCTAGGCCTGGTAAGTATGAATATGAAATTGTTGCTAATATGGAAGAATTAATCAAACAAAATAATTTAAATTTAGCATACCCTATTATTTTTACCACTAATGGCCAGATACTACATAATTCAATTTATACAAATAAAATTAATGATGGTGATTTATTACTCAATGATTCTGGAGCTAATTCAAAACTTCACTATGCTAGTGATATTACTAGAACCTTTCCAGCAAATGGAAAATTTACAAATAAACAAAAAAATATTTACTTAATTGTGAAAGAGATGCAAGAGGTTGTATTGAAAGAATTGAAGCCAGGTGTTAATTTCAAAGAAATGCATAAATTATCTGCATACATTGGAATTAAACGGCTGAACGAATTAGGCTTACTAAAAGGATCTTGTGAAGAATCTCTGGAAAAAGGTGTTTACGGATTATTTTATCCACACGGTTTGGGCCACATGTTAGGCCTTGATGTCCATGATATGGAATCCTTAGGTGAGGATTACGTAGGGTATAGTGAAAAAATTAAAAGAGATGCAGAGTTTGGTATTTCATTTTTAAGATTAGGAAAAAAATTAGAAAATGGGTTCTGTATTACTGTTGAACCAGGGATTTATTTTATTCCAGAATTATTCAATCAATGGAAAAATGAGAAAAAACATTCACATTTAATTAATTATGATAAGTTTAATCAATTTATGGATTTTGGCGGTATCAGAATTGAAGATAATATACATATAACTAAAAATGGATCTGAAAATCTAAGTAGTCACATACCTAAAGAAATTGATGAAATTGAAAGTTTAATGGCTTAATTTTTTATAAAGTTCAATTAATTCTAGATGTGAATCAAAGGCAAGATTGGGCAAATTATTAATTTCAAATAGCTTTGCTTCAGAAATGTCATCTCCAGCTTCTAATGTATCCCAATCTTTAACATTTACTACTATTCCAATTAATAAAACATCACCAAAAACTGTATTAAAATGAGATGAAGTGCCAAAAATGTTTACAACTTCACCAACTAATTTAGTTTCTTCATATAACTCCCTAATAGCAGCCTCCTCAAGAGTTTCATTTAGTTCCATAAAACCACCTATTAAACCCCACTTTCCTTTAGCGGGGTTTCTATCTCTTCTACCTAATAATAGTTGATTATTTTTCATACATATTAAAGTAGCTGTTGGTTTTGGATTTTGATAATGTATTGTTCCACATTTTACACAGTGGAATCTATTATTTCCATCAATGAAACTAAATTCATTCTCACTACCACAACTTGAACAATATTTAAGCTGATGCATCTAAATTATATTTATTGATTCAATTTTATGATTAATATTTATATCAAAAATAGAATTTTGGCAATTATAAATTTGATATGAAATAATTAATAATGCTAGAATTATACAAACTATTATTTGAAAAATAATGTTTTCTTTTATTTGGCTAAATTTCATTATTAGGTTTACCAAGATATCCAGATTTTAATAAATTTTTTTGGTGTAATTGGTTTGCAAAAAAAGGGAAAATCAAATTTGAAATTCCTAAAGTAAACATAGCGGAGAAGGAGCATATTATTGCCCAGGCCCACATACCTTTATATAAAAACCAAAAAAAACCAAAAAAAAGGTTAGGCCAAGAAAAGCCTGTATATATAGGTTCAGGATAATTATTGATTGGGTGATATAAATTGCCTGAATGTTTTGACATAGTTTACTCCAAAATAAAATTTAATAAAGTGACAATATCGGTAACATCTACAATACCATCTTGATTAATATCTGGTGTGCATTCACCTGAAGTATCATTACCTAATATATATTGAATAATAAAAATTGCATCGACCACATTGATTGTTCCATCATAATTAATATCTCCATATGTAACACCACTACATGAATCTGGATCTGGAATATTTTCAATTAACTCTGGAATAATATCATCTAATGCAAATATACTAGGGTTTTTATCATAAACCATCATCTCATGATTTAAAAGTGCGCTACTAGGAAATGCTCCTCCAGATTGGAATAACCCCCAAATTGAAGAATTAGTATCTGAAATAATTTGTGATGACCCTCCATCTGGCATCTGTCCCCATTCACGACAAGTATACGGTTGGTTTGGGTCAGAAAATGCAATTAAAAATTTTACATTATCATAATCCTCAAATATTTGGTGCACTTGGCCACCCTGGCCATTATGCTTACTATAACAAGGGCCTCACCATGACGCGGCCATTTCAACATAAACTATATTATAATGGCCACCATTTAATTCACCGTTCCAATCAGCAAGCTTCCAAGGATCTCCACTCACATACCCATTTCCACCATAGCATGTTTCTTTAGTAATATTCTGATGTTCCTCGCTTACATACTCACCTTCTTCGTAAGGAATTGCAAAAATTGTGCTAAATAAAAAAATAGGTAACAAGTAATACATATATATCCTTTTTTATATAAATTTATCCTATAATATCTTCACCACCATCAATACGTAATATATTGCCAGTCATCCAAGAATTATTACTTTTTGATAATAAAGATACATAATCTGCAATATCTTCAGGTAGGGTTAATCTTCCAGATGGATTTTGTTTGTTTGCAAACTCTATCATTTTTTCATTGCCTGGTATTTTTCGTAATGCCGGAGTATCTGTTACTCCAGCTTGAATTGTGTTAACAGCAATTCCCTCACCAGCTAATTCTATCGCTAACTGTCTTGATGCAGATTCTAACGTTGCTTTAGCCATTGAAACCGCACCATATGATGGCCATTGCCTTCTGCCACCTGAACTAGTCATAGAAAAAATTTGCGTACCTTGCTTTAATAGATTTGCTTTATACAAATCCTGAGCCCAATAAACTAAAGAACTTCCCATCACATTAATAGTCATCTCAATATTTTTTTGGTTTAAAGTTGAATGATCATCTTTAGATAGCATTGGTTTCAATGTGCCAAATGCAATAGAATGAATAAATGTCTTAACATAGCCAAGCTTTGCTAAATTATTGACAACTTCTAATCTTTTTTCATCATTCATAGCATTCATTTTATGAAACACAACTTCTACATTTTGCGATTTAATATAATTTTCTAACTCATCAATAACTGATTGTGGCTTTCTTAAATATATTCCATAAATATTCATACCGGATTCAGCCAGTTTTTTTGCACAGGCCGCGCCAATTCCGCTTGATGCACCAAGTATTAGAGCCCAACTTTTCATTTATTCATCCTTATTTGATTTCAACAAAAATTATAATATTTAAATAGTAAATCCAAAATAATTACAATTTTTAATCTTATGTTGTAATTTATGGCATGTCATTACGTATTGGAATAGTAGGATTGCCAAATGTTGGTAAATCAACTTTGTTTAACGCTTTAACAAAATCAGGAATTGAAGCAGAAAATTATCCTTTCTGTACAATCGATCCAAANATAGGTATAGTTGAAGTTCCTGATAAGAGGCTAATTGAAATTGATTCAGTAATTAATTCACAAAAAATAATAAATACTGCAATAGAATTTGTGGATATTGCGGGATTAGTAAAAGGTGCGAGTCAAGGAGAGGGTTTAGGAAATAAATTTCTTTCAAATATCAGAAATGTAGATGCAATCATACACGTAGTAAGATGTTATGAAAATGAAAATGTTACACATGTTGAAGGATCTATCAACCCAAAAAGAGATATAGAAATTATTGAAACAGAATTAATATTAAAAGATATAGAAACAGTTTCAAAAAGGTTAGAAAAAATTAAGNGGGAAGTAAAAGCTGGTAGAAAAAAAGAAGAGAATGAACTACTAGAAANTTTATTGTCACATTTAAATGATGGAAAAAACTTAAATACATTAAATAATGATCATGAATTAATGCGAGAACTAAACCTCCTAACTGATAAACCAATTTTATTTGTTATCAATGTTAGTGAAGAAGATATTATAGATGGAACAAATAATACTGCATTAAATCTTTTACATGAATATCTAAATTCTAGAAACGAAAACTTTGTAAATATTTGTAGCTCTTTAGAACAAGAAATTGCCGGTCTTGAAGATATAGAACAAAAAGAATATCTAGAAGAATTTGGGCTGAAAGAACCAGCATTAAATTCATTAATCAGAAAAGCATACAAAATGTTATCTTTACATACATTCTTTACTGCAGGACCTCAAGAAATCAGAGCCTGGACAATTCAAATTAATGATAATGCGTTTGATGCGGCTGGTAAAATTCATACAGATTTTCAAAAAGGGTTTATTAAAGCAGAAGTATATCATTATTTAGATTTACTAAAATATAAAAGNGAATTATCTGTGAAAGAAGCTGGCCTTATTAAACAGGAAGGTAAAGAATATATTGTTAAAGATGGCGATATAATGCTATTTAAATTTAATGTTACTAGTTGATATGATGATCTTTATTGCGTTTTTTACTTGCCTGAAATAAAATTGACTTTTCATTTTCACTTAAACCATCCCATCCATCTTGCTTTAATTTATCTAAAATTAAATCAACATTATCAATGTCATCTTTTAGTTTAGTTTTTTTCCTTATTTTAATAAAAGGTAATTTATTTAAAATTTTATGACCAAATTTTAAATATAAAAATCCAATTAACATACCACCTAAATGTCCAATATGACTAATATTGTCTAATGGATTTCTGGATAATTCTTGAGCAATTTCCATAAAAATTAAAATTAAAATTGCATGCTTTGCTTTCATAGGTATGAACCATAAAAACAACATTTGGTTTGGATATATATATCCATAAGCAAACAATATAGCCATGACTGCACCACTGGCACCAATTGTAACACCATCACTAAATAAATAAATTAATATTCCAGCACCTATTCCAGTTGTAAGATAATAGGTTAAAAATTTTATTGGTCCCCATAGTTTTTGCAATTGGTTGCCAAACATCCATAAAAGAAACATATTAAAAAATAGGTGGGTGACCCCTCCATGAAAAAACATATATGTTAAAGGTTGCCATATTATAAAATTATTTGCTGAAACTCCAAATATTTGATGAATAGACCATTGATTGTTTGAAAATAAGAATATTAAAATATTTAATGCTATAATTACCGTTATCGGGCTGTAGTGTAATTTCTTTTTATGACCGAAGTAATCATTTTGAAAACCCTGAGATTTAAATTGATACCTCATCAAACAATGATTAACTCTTTACTTGATTTGTTTAAAGGTTGACATGAGGAATCTAATATTAAGCAATCGTCTTCAATACGTACACCACCCCAATCAGGAATGTATATACCAGGCTCTATTGTAATTAC
This sequence comes from Fidelibacterota bacterium, assembly GCA_002701185.1. GTDB lineage: Bacteria > Fidelibacterota > Marinisomatia > SCGC-AAA003-L08 > D37C17 > TMED6. The sequence continues at coordinate 6,482 of NZRW01000065.1, read as the reverse complement.
CTGATTTTGTTTAAGTAACTCATGATTATTTTTATGTACTCTAGGCAAAGTATGAACTTCTAAACCTATACCATGACCTGTTGAATGGGTAAACATATCACCATAGCCATTATCCTGAATAATACTTCTACATGCATTATCAACCTCAGAACATGGAATGCCAGAGCGTGCAGTGTTAATTCCATTTAATTGAGACTCTAAAACGATATCATATATTTCAGTATGTTTATTGGTAGGTTTACCAACAACTAGAGTTCTGGTCATGTCAGCATGGTAACCATTATAAAGAGCTCCAAAATCCATAACAATAAAATCACCCTTTTCAAATTTTCTATCTGTTGGCCTTGCATGAGGNAGAGCTGATCTTGGTCCTCCGGCAATNATTGATTCGTAGCTATCTCCTTCTGCTCCATTCATCTTAAATAAATATGAAATTTTTGTAGAAATATATTTTTCAGTTACACCCTGCTTAATTTCTGGAATGATTTTAGTAAACACTTCATCAGTAATTTCAATTGCCGTTTTAAGAGATTGTATTTCTTCATTATCTTTTATAGCAGCTAANTTTTCAACTATTGAATTAGTAGATATCCAATTTATTTTAGGNAAGTTAGAAATCATTGTTTCATAGTAAGAAAAAGACATATGTTCGGATTCAAATCCAATATTCATTTTTGATGATAGAAGATTATGATTTTTAAGTTCATCAAAATAGCTATTTGAGATAATAGTAATTTTGGCATTTTGAACCTGTTCTTTTGACTGTTGTATATATCTCCCATCAGTAAAAAAATAAGCTGACTGATCTAATACTAATAATAGGCCAGCAGATCCAGTAAAGCCTGTTAAATATCGAATATTTGTTGAATTAGTAATATACATTCCATCATAATTTTTGATAGATATATATTCATGTAATTTGTTTAATCTATTTTGAAAAATATTACTCATTTATTATTTAATTCGCTTATCACATTAAGTTCTTGTTTATAAAAACTTGCATCAATTTTTTTTGTATTATTTAAATCATTTAAAACATTATAAGCTTGTTGATAATATTTTTGACTTTTTAAAATTTCATAAAATGTAACTGATAGAATATTAGGGTTGACATTGAATATTTCAACTTTGCTATCATTTGTTGTTTGCGGTAAATCATTTTCTTGATCTTTGAGCCATTGATGTGCGAAAATATCATCAGGAGATTGAGATAATAGTATGTCTACTATTTTTTTTGTTTCTATTTTACTTCTATCCAATGAGTCACGAACTTCAATTAATAGCTTTATAGCTTTATAAAATGATTTATTTGATTTAAAAATCTTTTTTAAAATTCTCTCTGCTTTAATNGTGTTGCCTTCTATTAACTCAATTTTTGCTAANACATATTGACCCTCAAAATTATTNGGAACATGTTTAAGNCCAATTTCACAGACAAGTCTTGAACGATTAAAATCATATTCTGAAAAATATATTTCTGCTAATTGAGGAAATGTTATGTTGCTAAAATCTTGAGCAAATTTATGTTCTAGTTCTTTTTTTGTATATTCTTGACTATCAGACATTTATCTATTTTCTGCTACCCAATTTTCAATATACTGCTTTGATTCTTCAATAGATGTTCCTGGTGTAAATAATTTACCAACACCTATTTTTTCTAATTTTTTAATATCATCTTCAGGAATAATTCCACCGCCAGTTACTAAAATATCTTCAACACCTTCTTCTTTAAGTAGTTCTAGTACTTTTGTAAAAATTGTCATGTGAGCACCACTTAAAACAGAAAGTGCTATGACATCTGCATCTTCCTGAATTGCTGCATTCACAATCATAGATGGGCTTTGTCTAAGCCCTAAATATATTACTTCCATACCTGCATCTCTGAAAGCTTTAGCAAGAATTTTAATTCCTCTATCATGTCCATCAAGACCAGGCTTAGCCATTACTATTCTTATTCTCTTGTTCATTTCATTCGCCTAATAAAATTGTTACAGGGCCATCGTTAATAAAGTCAATCTTCATTTGGGCTCCAAATCTACCTTTTTTTACATTAATCTCATAGTTTTTTAATTTATTATAAAATTCTCTATATAAAACTTTCGCCTTTTCAGGTTCTGCCGCATCTATATAACTTGGCCTATTGCCCTTTTTAGTGCTAGCTAAAAGAGTAAATTGGCTTACAAGCAAAATAGAACCATTTATATCCAAAACAGATTGATTCATTTTATTATTATAATCATTAAATATTCTCATATTGATAATTTTTTTAACATAATAATCTAAATCATCAGATCTATCAGATTTTGAAATACCAATTAAAACTAACAGACCTTTATCTATAGATGAATAAGTTTTATTATCTATAATTACTGATGCATCTAAAACTCTTTGAACAACAAATTTCATTATGATATCCAAACATTTTTTGATCCAACTTTACTTCTAAATTGATCTATAGCTTCTTGTTTATTCGACACAAAAATTTCATCTGCATTAATTTTTTGTATATTTCCTTTATTGCTAACAACATGTATTACTAATTTACATTTACCAGGAAATTTAGTGGCAGTTTCATATAATTGTGTGATTATATCTTTATCATTTAAATTAAAATCTAATTTAATATTAATGTTATTTGAAAATTGGTTCCTAATATTCTCAATGTTTAAAATTCTTTTAGTGATGATTTTGTTTGCATCATCATTATTTTGCCTTGAAGGTTCACCTTCAACATAGATAATATTATCATTTTTAAAATAATCTTTATATTTAATATATGTATCACTAAAAGTGAAAAGTTCAACATAAGAACCATTAAAACACTCTAATCTAGAAATATTCCATGGATTATTTTTTTTATCATACAACAATCGAGTATCTATGATTCTAGCACCTAACTTATATAAAGATAGGTTGAATTCTTTATCATTTTTGAATCCATAATTTGTAAATGTAATTAAATCTTCATAGTATTTGTCCAGTGGATTACCAGATAAATAAAACCCTAACACCTCTTTTTCATTGTTTAGGATAGTACTCTCTTCCCATTCATCCACATCTGGCAAATCTACTTTAGTATAAGTATTGGTTTGTACGTCTGGAGAAAATAAGCTTGATTGAACTGAATTAATTTCTTCATTATATTTTTGGCCAAATTTTAAAGCATCACTAATAATCATGTACTGTTGTGACCTTGAGCCTTCTAAATTATCACATGCTCCAGATTTAATTAAACTTTCTAGTACTTTTTTATTTATTGCTTGGCTTCCAACTTTACATAAATCAAAAATAGTTTTAAAATTACCATGTTTATTTCGATAATGTACAAGTTGCTGAACTGATTTATAGCCAACATTTTTAATGCCTGCTAATCCATAAGAAATATTTTTACTATCTATTGCAATGAATTCTGTATTAGAACTATTTATATCTGGAGCTAATATATTTATATCTAAAGACTTAGTATTTCTTATTAATTTAATTATACTATCAGTATTGAGCAGATCAGAAGATAAATTTGATGCCATAAATTCAGATGTATAATGTGTTTTTAACCATGCAGTTTGATATGCAATTACAGAATAAGCGGCGGAATGACTTTTATTAAATCCGTATTCAGCAAACTTAGCAAGCAGATCAAATATTTCAATTGATAACTCTTGCGATAATCCTTTTTCTTNGNNCCCTTTGATAAAATCAATTTTAAATGTTGCCATTAAATCTTTCTTTTTCTTACCCATAGCTTTTCTCATTTCATCAGATTGAGCTAAAGTAAAACCACCTATNTTTGAACCTATTTGCATAACCTGTTCCTGATAAACTATTATTCCATATGTCTCTTTTAATATNGGNTCAAGATCNGGGTGTAAATATTTAATTTCTTTTTTATTATTTTTTCTATCAATAAACTCAGGAATGTTTGCCATTGGTCCTGGACGATAGAGAGANTTCATTGCAATTAAATCTTCAATGGTTGTCGGTTTTAATTTCTTTAAATAATCTCGCATACCTCTAGATTCAAATTGNAAAATTCCTACAGTATTTCCATTTGAAAAAAGCTCATANACTTTGGNGTCATTTAAATCTATTTGATCTATATCNATTTTTTTNCCATGATTTTTTTCAATCATTTTAATTGTTTTATCAATAACTGTTAAATTTCTTAAGCCTAAGAAATCCATTTTTAATAAGCCCATTTCTTCTAAAGATATCATTTCAATTTGTGTGGTTATATCATCAGTTGATGGGTTTTTATAAAGGGGNACATAATGCATTAAAGGCCCCGGAGCTATTACTATNCCTGCGGCATGTGTAGAAGCATGCCTATGTAAGCCNTCTAATTTTTTGGATATATTAATAAGATTTTTACATGCTGCATCTTGTTTGATTAATTTTTTTAAATCTTGATTTACTTTTTCGGCTTTATCAATAGTGATTTTTAAATCATCTGGAATCATTTTTGCAATTTTATCTACTTCTCCATAAGTCATTCCTAATACTCTACCAACATCTCTAATGACTGATTTAGCTTTCATGCTTCCAAATGTTATTATTTGTGCAACAGATTTATGTCCATATCGTTCTTTAATATAATTAATAACTTTTTCTCTNCCTTCAATACAAAAATCTATATCAATATCAGGCATGGATATCCTATCTGGATTTAAGAATCTCTCAAATATCAAATTATACTTTAAGGGGTCTAAATTAGTAATGCCTATTAAATAAGATACCAATGATCCTACTGCAGATCCTCTGCCAGGTCCAACAGGAATATCATTTGATTTCGCATAACTTACAAAATCTTGTGTTATCAAAAAGTAGCTAGCAAACCCCATTTTTGATATAATATCTAATTCATATTTTAATCTCTCTTTTAGTGTATCATCAATTTTGGAATATTTTTTTTCTAAAGCCCTATTACATAATTCTAACAAATATTCATCTGCATTAGTAGATTGAGAGTCTTTAGGTATGGAAAAGGGAGGCAGATATAATTCATCCATTTTTATCTCAACATTACATTGATCTGCAATAACTTTTGTATTTTGTATGGCCTCTGGATAATCTATGAACAAATCAATCATATTTTGAGATGATTTGATATAAAACTCATCAGATATAGATAGTGATCTTTTAGGGTCATGTATATTGTAACCTAAACCAATATTTCTAATAATATCACAAGATTCGGCATCTTCCTTATGAGTATAGTATGTATCATTAGTAGCGACAAGTGGTATTGATAACTCTTTTGATATTTTTGATATATTACTTAAAGCAATCGCTTGATTTTCAATGCCATGATTTTGTATTTCTAAATAAAAATTGCCATTAAAAATCTGCTTAATTTTTTTGGCACTATTTAATGCATTATCATAATCATTGTTTGAAGCATAGTGTGCTACTTCTCCATTTAATCCTGATGAAAGGGCAATAATTCCTTCTTTATATTTTTCTATTAAATCAAAATCAACCAAAGGCACGTTTGAATTAGAATTTATATAACTTAATGATACTAACTTCATTAAGTTTAAATACCCAACATTATTTTTGGCCAATAATACTAAAACAAATTTTTTATGTATATCATGTTTAACATTAATTTCACATCCAATAATAGGTTTAACCTGATTTTTTTTAGCATATTTATAAAAATCAATCATAGAAAAAAGGTTACCTTTTTCTGTTAATGCTATTGCATCCATTGATAATTCTTTTGCCCTATCAACAATAGATTGAATAGATTGAGAAGATTCTAATAACGAAAAATCAGAATGATTATGTAAATGTATAAATGGTGACATAATTATTTTTTTATATAGTTGCTAGATAAATCACTATCACTCCAAAGATAGTGATTAATTTTAATACTTTTTCTAAATATTTACAATAACTTGCACTTCTATTTTTAAAAAGTTTAACTGTAAAATATACTAGAGGAATATCAACAAATAGAATAACAGAAATCAAATAAGTAATATTATATAATGAAATGAAATAAAAAGTTGCAAGAATTAATAAAAATACTAGTCCTAAAATTATATGTATACTTTTGTTAATTCCATATAACACAGGAAATGTCATCACATTCATTAAACTATCACCCTCAATATCAGCAATATCTTTAACAATTTCTCTAATCAGCATTAGTATAAAAGCTAAAATTACAGGTGGAATAATTAGTTTTAAATCACCTTCCAAATAAAATGCTGTTACTATAAACACCATCCCTAAAATAAATGATACAATTATATTACCTAATAGTGGAACTTTTTTAAAAAATGGTGTATATAAAATTAACAGCGGTATGTTAATGCAAATAATCGAAACTTTTGTATTAAAATTAAAGTCATAGAAAAAAATTGTACAAATAGAAATTACTAATAACAACATACATAAAATGATTGCTGATTTTTGGTTTATTTTTCCTGATGGTATAGGTCGATCTGGTCTGTTTAATTTATCTACTTTATAATCAA
>NZRW01000064.1 GCA_002701185.1 Fidelibacterota bacterium | reverse complement strand
GCCTCTGAATAAAATCTAAAATTTTCATTAATGTAGTAAGTTAGACTTAATCCTATACCAGATACCGATTCTTTAAGGTCAGAAAATGTAATTCTATCTTTTTGATTATCAATTATATCATTCGGGTCAAGCTCTAAATCTGAATTCCAATTAGCTAGTGCCTCCTCATAAGAATCATATCCAGTATGGATATGCCAATCAAAACCATCGCCATCAGCATCAAAATCTAACTCATCAGCTAAACCATCTCCGTCTGTATCAATTGAAAAATCACTNTNNTTTGGAAAATCNTCTATNAAATCNGGCACNTGATCATCATCCGAATCATCTAANGCNCCTGTTTGATTGATATCAGTAACATATGAAANTCCAATNTTAAATTTTGGNGANATNGGATAATTTAANGTCANAGAAGCNAGNCCTGGAGTTTTTCTAAAATCACTNATAGTTAAATCAAAACCAATNCCTNTNGGNAAATTTTTTCCAAGTTGAAGNCCTATTTTCTTTTCTTCNGGATATTCCATAGCATTTGAATAATTAGATACNAAAATACCATTNCCTATAGTNATNTTTGTTAAAGANCCTACTCTAAAATATAATTGNTCACCAGGATAGCCNTATCTAATATATCTAAATTTATCTAAAATNGTTCTATANGCATTNTTNACAGTATTAAANNTCCAGGTTTCATCATAAAGCTTACCATTNNCATCNATATATAGATAAAAATCAAANCCCATACCCCAATTTCTATANTTAAACTCAGGTCTCATAGAAATCTGNTTATANATATCNCCNTCAATNACAACCGTACCAAAACTACCAGTCCATATAGGTGTNTGAGATTTTAAATTTTCNATAAATGNTTGCGTGAAAGTAAAAGATAAAAGNATTNATATGANNGTTNTTNTAATTTTCATTTAGNNTTCTCAACTTTTCCAATTNCTTTAAAAATATAGTANATNANAATAATATGAATNAACATAAANATNACTAAAACAAANAAATAATANGGCCATTNTGTNGTNAAAAGNAATGGGTTATCTGCAATNGGAGCTTCGCATAAATATANATAATTTGGTGTTATACCATNAAAATAACCNATTNTTAAATTTATNNCTCCAATNAAGCATGCTANAAGNAANCCATTTCTNAAAGCTGTNATCCANGAATTCAACCTNAGNTTNTAANNATAGTTAATTGAAAGNTATAAAGGTGCTAATAAAATAGCACCGTGTGATAAGTAAAATTCAGGAAAATANTANCCATCCCAACCATTAATAAATTGAGGNGTTAATATTGAATGAATAGCNCTNGGAATACCTANTAAAACTAAATATTCATACATACTTTGNTTGTATTTAAACATAATATAGATAATAACCAATGAGCTNATTCCNCACAAATGTAATGGTAGACTGTTTGTTATATCCCAATGACCTATTCCAGTCATATAACCGTGAAGAAATACAAATCTTGTAAAGAATAAAACCCCAAGAAACTTTGTAAATAAAGATTTATTTTTTTCACANAAAATATAACCTATGAAAATTATTAATCCAATGCATGCTANTGTAATAGAAACTGAAGTTAACCATAATTCTGGATTAGATGCATAACTTAGGGCTTTATCTCTTCCCATATCTACATTCCTAGGTAAGCTTTAACTTGTTTTTCAATTTTAGTTTTTAACTTCTTGTCTTCTTTNATGGCCATTTTAACTTTTTCTCTACCTTGACCAATTTGACTATCCTCAAAAGAAAACCAAGAACCTGTTTTGGTAATTATATTTGCTTTTGTTGCTAAATCAATTAAATCACCTTCATAAGAAATACCTTTACCATACATTATATCAAATTCAGTCATTTTAAAAGGTGGAGCAACCTTGTTTTTTACAATTTTAACTCTAGTTCTATTACCAACAACCATATCCATATCTTTAATTTGACCAATTCTTCTTATNTCTAATCTTAAAGATGAATAAAATTTTAATGCATTACCNCCNGTAGTTGTTTCTGGACTTCCAAACATAACNCCAATTTTTTGTCTTAATTGATTTATAAATAAAATTGTAGTATCTGTTTTACTAACAAGTGCNGTTAATTTTCTTAGAGCTTGAGACATTAATCTTGCNTGTAAACCCATATGGGAATCTCCCATATCACCTTCAAGNTCAGCTTTTGGNGTTAATGCTGCAACAGAATCAATCACAATAATATCAAGAGCCATAGATCTTACCCATGATTCTACAATTTCTAAGGCTTGCTCACCACTATCAGGTTGAGAAAGTAATAAATTACCTATGTTTACACCTAAATTTTCTGCATAAGTAGGATCTAAAGCATGCTCTGCATCAATAAATGCAGCATAACCATCATTTTTTTGAGCTTGAGCAATTATATGAAGAGCTAATGTAGTTTTTCCAGATGATTCAGGACCATACACTTCTATAATCTTCCCCCTAGGAACACCACCTATACCAATAGCTGAATCTAAAGAAATTGAACCTGTTGATATTGCACCCTTTGTATATTTTTTACCACCCTTTTCTGTTAATCTTACAACTGCTTCAGGGTCTTTTGTTTGTTTTTTAATCTGCTCAATAGCAACTTCGATGGCTTTCTGTTTTTTATCTTGATCCATATTGCTCCTTTAAATGATAGAAAAGAATTTAATCACTCATTAGTAATGAGTTAAAATATATAATAAAACTCTTATAAAATATAGTGAATTTCAAAAATCAAATAAATCAATATTATAAGATTTTTTTATATTTCTTTTAATATTTTCCAAAGCATAAACAAAGAGGCTTGCTTTGTCATTATTCTATGAGAGGCTCTATCAACATTAAAAATAAATTTTTTAGTAATGATATTATCAAAATATAATACAGAAATAAAAACTGTACCTACCGGCTTTTCTTCAGACCCTCCAGAAGGTCCTGATATCCCAGTACAAGCTATAGATATATTCGTTTTAAATTTTTTTGATATTTTTTTGGCCATCATTTCACAAACTTGACTACTAACAGCGCCATTTTTATCTATTATCTGTTTTGGTATATCAACAATATTTTGCTTGATTGTATTATCATATGCAACGATGCTACCCATAAAAAAACTAGATGAACCAGGAAGGTCTGTAAAAACTTTAGATATAAAACCACCAGTACATGACTCACATATAGAAAGATTTAACTTCATATTTATAAGGTAATTAGATATAACTGATTCAAGTGTTACATCATCTGTTCCATAAGCATATTCACTTAATATATCTAATAATTTATTTTTTACTTTATGTAATTTTGCATTTGATGATAATGAAGTTAATCTAATTTTAACACCTTCGTAGCTTGGTAGAAAAGAAAAATATATGTGCTTATCATTTTTAAAAATAAATTCTTTTACTTTTTCATACAATTTTGTTTCATAAATACCACAAGTATTGATTGTTACTACATTATTTTTTTCTATGTTTATTTTTTTTATATCATTTAAATAAGTTGATAACATAGATTCCATTTCAATAGGGACACCAGGCATAATTATAATTTCACTTTTATTATACTTGAAATGCATACCAATAGCTGTCCCTACTTTATTCTCCAATGGTTTTGATATATCAATTATTTCTGATTGACATTTTGGTAAATCTACTTTTTTAAACTTTTTAGAAATCCGCAAATGCCTATCTTCTAGAAAGACTAATTTAGATTTAAATAATTCGCTTAATGACTGTCTAGTCAAATCGTCATGAGTTGGACCTAATCCGCCTGTTATAAAAATATAATCATAATGTTTAATTACAAACTTTTCAATTTTTTCTTTGATTTTATCAATATCATCAGGTACAGTAAGGTGTATAGTAGTCTTAATATTTCTCTTATTAAGCTCTTCAGAAATTTTTTTGGCATTTGTATCTAATGTGAAGCCCTGTAAAATTTCATTTCCAATAGTTAAAATTCCAGCAATTTTCATATTTTTAATTCCTTAGATATTGCCTAAAATAATCAATAAGACTTCCAAATGATAAAAATAGAGTTATATATAATGATAAATCAAAAAAAAGTAAAAGATACTGATCTACACTATGATTCAAAATTTGAAAGTTTATCTCTTCAAGCGGCAACTTAAGAATGATAAATAAATGTATACTAGCAATGAGCATCGTCGTCTTAGCTTTTGCTAAGTAATTTGTTTTAAGGATAATATTATCTTTTCTAAATTTTTCCTCTCTCATAGTCGTAGCAATAAGATCGCGCAGAAGTAATAAAAGTAGAATTAAAAAGATAAAGTAATTTGGATCTAAATTTAGGGTTTTTGATAATGATAGTGATATAGAGTTGTATTGATTAATGTGACTTTCAAAAGGTGGTTTCATAAAAATACAAACCCAACCTAAAAAAACTAATATTTTGTCTGCAAGAGGATCATATAGTTCACCAAATTTAGAAACAAGATTATATTTTCTAGCTATAAACCCATCTAAAGCATCTGTAATAGATGCAACAAAAAAGCATAACAAAGCCAAATATGTATAATTTTTGATAAATAAAATAAAAAATATAGGAGCTAGTACCATACGAGCTACTGTTAGAATATTTGGTATATTTCTGGTTATTGGGGACATAAATTACAATTCTATTCTATCATCTATTGATTTTGATAGAGTAGTTTGATCAACATGCTCAATTGTACCCCCTATAGGCAAACCTCTAGCTAATCTAGATATTTTTACTTGGTTATCTTTTAATTTCTCAGATATTAATAATGCCGTTGAGTCCCCTTCAATACTTGCATCAGTTGCAATTAAAATTTCTTGTATTTCATCATTTATATTCAATCTATCTATCAAGGTAGTTACATTCAAATCTTCTTCATTTATACCATCAATTGGTGAAATTAAATTTCCCAATATATGATACAAACCATTATAACCTGTTCTTTCGAAAATAATAACATCAGATGGTTTCTTAAGAACACACACTATTTTTTTATTTCTACTTGAATCTGAACAAATTAAACATTGATTTTCTATTGAATCTGTATCTAAATCAATAAAACAATGACAAATTTCACATTCTGAAATTTTTTCATCTAAATTATTTATATTTTTTGAAAACGATTTGAGAAATAATGAGTCAGATTCTAATAAAAAAATAGCTAATCTTTCAGCAGTTCTTCTACCAATTCCTGGTAATTTGCTTAGATCAGATATTATATTTTCTAATGTTTTAGGTATTGAGTCCATTAAAAACCAGGAAGACCACCAGGTAGACCGCCTGATATGGCCCCCATTTTATCTTTACTTATTTCATCAAATTTATTATGAGCTTGATTGATGCAGACAATTATCAAGTCTTCTAACACTTCCTTATCGTCATTAAGAAGTTCAGAATCTATATCAAGAGATAACAATTCTTTTTTTCCATTGATTACAGCTTTAACAGCACCACCACCAGAACTTCCTTCAATCTCCATTGATTCTAACTCTTTTTGAGTTTTCATCATCTGATCTTGCATCTGCTTTGCTTGCTTCATTATTTTTTTCATATTTCCATTAAACATAATGTCTCCTAAGAATTTTTGGTATTAGTAAATTTTGTTTTAATTTCATTTAAAAGAGGATGATTTTCTTCTTTCTCCTCTTCTTTCATTTTAGACTTTATTTTGATTTTTAATTTATGATTTATGATTTGATATATTGAATTTTCAATTAAATCAATATTTTCATCTAACATTTTTTGTTCGTAGGTATTATCAGTCTCACCTAAATCTATTTCTATGGTATCATTATTTAATCTTACTTTTTGATCATAAAGTGAGCTAGAAATTCTTTTATCTTTTTCATCAATTAAATTTAGAATTTTTTGCCAATAATCATTAAATCTGTTTTTAATATCCTCAAAATCAAGATCACTTTCTTTTTGTGTCCTAATTTTATCATTATCAGAAGAAGATTTTTTATCTTCAGCAATCTTATCTTTTACTTTATTATCATCATGAGATTCATCAATTGTTTGCTTATTTTCAATATTTGTTTCAATTATACTTTTATTTTCAAAATTATTAGTATCAAAATTTGATAAAATATCTGATATTTGAACCGTATTACCCATAATACTTAATTTTACAAATAATGATTCTAAAGCTATATCTGGTTGTAATAAATTTTTAGAATCAATCTCAAACTTTTGTACTTCTTCTATGATTCTCATAAAATCAGTAGAGTTGATTAAATCCTTTTTAGAATTAAACCATTTTTCTACTGACTCGCTTAAAAATTCTTCTTTTTTATATCCAGACATATACAACATACCATTGCATAAAAATGTATTAAATCCACCTATAAAATTTTCAATTGAATATCCCGTATCAATGACATCCTTAACTTTAATAATCAAAGAATTCTGATCAGATTCTATGATTGAATTTAGCAGGTTTATATAAACATCATCTTCAATTATACCTAATGAATCTTTTACAATATCATATGAAATTAAATCTCTTGAATATGATATAATTCTATCCAATACACTTAAAGCATCCCTAACGCTACCATCTGCTTTTTTAGCAATCATATTTATTGCTAGTTCTTCATAATTTATATTTTCTTTTTCTAAAATATTAATAATATGCTTAGATATATTTGAATTAGTTATCTTTTTAAAATCAAAACGAAGTGTTCTAGATAATATGGTTTCAGGCACTTTATGAGAATCGGTAGTAGCTAGTATGAAAACTACATTACTGGGAGGTTCTTCAAGAGTTTTAAGTAAAGCATTAAACGCTTCTTTGGTAAGCATATGTACTTCATCAATGATATAAATCTTATATTTCCCAGAAATTGGCGGATATTTAACGGTTTCTTTGATCTCTCGTATCTCATCTATACCTCTATTAGATGCTCCATCAAGCTCTATAACGTCTAAACTTCTTGACTCTGTAACATTAATACAATTTTGACATTTATTACATGGTTGATTTTCTTGAACATCTAAGCAATTTAATGTTTTAGCTAAAACTCTAGCAGTTGTTGTTTTACCAACACCTCGAACACCTGAAAATAAATAACCATGAGCTAATCTATTAGAAGTTATAGAATTTAGTAATGTATTTACAATGTGTGGCTGTCCAATGATTGTATCGAAATTTTGTGGTCTATATTTTCTTGATAATACTTTATAATCCATATTTTTTTACACTGTGCACCGAAAGTTGAATTCTCTGTTAGAAATAAAATAATTTAAAAAATAGCTCATAAACAGTGATTCTACGGCACATAATTATTTAATCTACCGCTGCTTCTTTCCAGATCTGACGGAGTTCAACTAAAAACTATTGCGCAGAGCTGTCTACTTCAACACTAATTAAAAAAATTTTTAAAACGCAGCAGAACCCTTCTTTCGGAATTCAATCCTGCATAAGCGGATTTCAGGTTACAGGGAACCGCTAACTCCCCACCTAGCACAGATTTAACTATTTTTTTGACTTTTCATAGTCACTTATATACTTAGGTTTATTAGCTTTATCCTTCTTATGTTCTTTTGTTTTTGAAGATTTATAGGTAGAAAAAGTCTGCATAAATAAAGATTCAACCTCATCATTGAAGATTTGAATTGTTTTTTCTAACCTAGTTTGTAGCTCCTTATAAACAACAGGACCATACTCTAATTCAATCTTTTCTAGCTTGCTATCAATTTTATTTAATAAATCTGATTTTTTATCATTTATATTTTTAGCTCCAACAATTTTTCTCATAGGTCTATTACCAAGAGTTTTTTTAGAAACTAATCTTTTTTTGATTACCATAAATCTTATCCTAAATAATTAAAATATTCATTCAATTGTAAAATAATATACTTATTAATATTTCTACCATTCAACACAAATTAATACCTATAATTTAAACCTATATTAACATATGGAACTAAATCTATTTTTCCATCATAATTAATATCATAAAAAACATGTTTCAATTCACTAATAAAATAGATAGATTCATATAACATCATATCTAAATGGAAGCCATAAACTAGATTTTCGTCTAATGTATAAGACTCAGATATTTTGAAAAAATTTTTAGAAATAAAAATGTCTAACTTAGTAGGAAAATAAATAATTTTATTAAAAATTGAACTATTAAATGATAAAGTATTGTAAAAAGAATCATCTATGTCGCTAATATTTTTAAATAATGAGTATTGTAAACCAATATTGCTATGTTTATTTATTTTTAAATTAATTTCGGTTGAAAAGCCATATGTTGGATATGTATTCTCAGCATTATTAATCATACCATACATATCTTTTGGTATAAATAATGTTGAATCTGAATTTGCAAACGTCTCCAACAGTTCTGCCTCATCAGTATATAAAGCCTCATTTTCTTGAATATTATAATTTCTAAATCTAATGTTTTCAAAATTATATGTTGAATTGAAGTAATATGGTGCATAAATAGCAGAATTATAATTTGCAGCTAGCTTAAATTCTATACTATTATTTTTATATACTATTCCAGGAAAAGCTATTCCCCATATACCATTTCTTGATTTTTTATCATTGGTAAATTGACTATCATCCACTCTAATGTAAAATCTTTTCTCTGGGTAATCAACAGCAGCTAATTCTCCAATAATATTAACCTTTTCGAAACTATTATCAATTATTGGGTAAGTAAAATCTATTTGAAAAGCATCAATTTTTCTTCTAAAATCTAATTGAATATCATCAAACTTTGAAAATTGATTTAAATCAGTAATGTGACCAAACCCAAACTTTAATGGAAAATCATTTGAAAATAAGAATGAAAATTTATTTGATATTATCCCATTGCCATTTACGAGATCTCTTAAACTTGAAATAAATAAATCATATTTAACGGACTCATTTGAATTAGTTACATTCATTATAAAACCTAAATTTCTTTTTACAGGATATTCATATGTATTATTATAGTTATTAACAAGATATCCATGACCAAGTGTAAAATTTCTAATCTCCCCAATATAGAAATTCAATCTGTTATCTAAAAAACTATATTGAAAGTATTCAATTCGTTCAATAATACTAAATAGATCATTAATATTATTATAAGTAGATGAATCTGCAATGAACGCGTAATCTAAATTCATTTTAAATTTT
>NZRW01000063.1 GCA_002701185.1 Fidelibacterota bacterium | reverse complement strand
AAGTGGAAAGTATAGCTTTAGCATTTAAACCTAAGAATATATCAATAAATAAACTTTCTAAAGTATTCATGTCATTTAATACGCCTATTATTGGATATATAAATAATGATACTTTTTTTATTGATTTAAAAGCAATTCCAAATGATCAGATAGATTTACTAACAAAATCAATTAATGAATTAGTTTAATGACTGAGCTGATTGTAGGATTATCAGGGCACATTGATCATGGAAAAACATCCATAATTAAATCTCTTACAAACGAGTTTTCTGGTACTTTAAAAGAAGATGAGTCCAGAGGAATGACAGTTGATTTAGGGATTGCATTTCTCAATGATAAAATTACTTTAATTGATGTACCTGGTCATCAAGATTTTATAAAAAATATGTTATCTGGAGTTCAATCAATTGACTTAGGATTACTAGTTATTGCTGCAGATGATGGTATTATGCCACAAACAAAAGATCACTTTGATATTCTAAAATTACTTGATGTTTCGAATATAATTATTTTGATAAATAAGATTGATTTAGTTGATTCTGATATGTTAGAATTAGTCAAATTAGAGATTAGTGANTTATTAGTTGATTCAAAATATGAAAACGCAGATATTTTAGAAATCTCAACCATTGAAAATATTGGAATAAAAAAATTAAAAGAAAAGTTAGAAAATTTTAANTGTAATAATAAAAAGTCTNCAGGTCCATTTAGGATGCCAATTGATCGAATTTTTTCTGTAAAAGGATTTGGAACAGTTGTTACNGGTACAGTTACATCTGGTTCAGCAAAAATAGGTAATGAAGTTAAAATAGAGCCTATATCAAAATTAGCTAAAATAAGAGGNATTAATACGCATAATTCTTCATCTGAAAATGTTGTTGTAGGTCAAAGAGCAGCAATNAACTTACAAAATATAGATAAAGCAGATATTAAAAGGGGNTATCAATTAGTTGATAAACATTTTTTTAAACCTGTTNNATCAATTATAGCAAAAATTAAAACACTTGATGATTTACAAAAACCAATTAAAAGAAATCAAAGAATTAGATTTCATTTAGGAACAGCTGAAGTTATAGGTAAAATTTANATTTTTTCAAAAACTAAAATAGATGCATCTGAATCATCAATTGTTTTNATTAATTTAGAGAAACCAATATTAGCANCTTTTAATGATAAATTTATAATAAGACATTATTCTCCCATATTNACTATGGCTGGAGGTAAAGTTTTACTTCATTCACATAAAAAAAATTATTTTTATAATAGACAGTNTAAACTTNTAGAAATATCANATATTGTTGATTCAATGANCAATATAGAAACTAATAATNTAATTAAGCATATAATTNATAATTACGAATANAATCCAGTTAANTTAGATGATTTATGTATTCAATTAGGTTATTCTAAAGNTGATNTTGAAGATTATATTAAATCACAAAAAGAAATATTTAAGTTNTCANATTTAAATAAGCATTGGATTTTGACAAGCAANCAATTTTTAAAAATTAAAGAAAAATTAGNTTCTGATATAAAAAANTATTTTAATGAAAATAAATATAGTTCTAGTATAAATAAAGAAGAATTAACAAATATTAGCAAGGTAAGCACTGATTTTTTAGATTTTATTTTAACACAATTAGAGCAAGATAATTTAATACAAAAAAAGAATGATGGATGGTCTTTGAATGATTATGTAATNAANTTAAGTGATTCAGATAAAAAATATAAACAATTATTACTTGATATTATTGAAAATGAAAAATTTAACACNTCATCTATTTCAGATTTAAAAATAAAGGTAGGAATAAATANTGAAAAGGATTTTAATAAAATAATTAAAATATGTGAGAATGAAAAATTAATCATTAGAATCAGTCAAACAATTATTCTATCTGTTAATAATTTTAATTTTTTAAAAGAAAAATTGATTGATTATTTTGAAAAAAATCAATCAATTAGTGTCTCAGAATTTAAGGATTTATTTGATATTTCAAGAAAATATGCCATTCCATTTCTTGAATATCTTGATAAAATAAAAATTACATATCGTAATGGAAATACTAGAGAATTATTAAAGTGAAACAAGCGAAAAAAAATAAATCTACCCCAGTTATGCAACAGTTTTGGTCTATAAAAGATCAGCATAAAGATTGTATTATTTTATTTAGAATGGGAGACTTTTATGAAACATTTGAAAAGGATGCAGAAATCACATCTGAAATTCTTGGAATTGCATTAACTAAAAGGGCAAATGGCGCAGCTGCATCAGTTGCATTAGCAGGTTTTCCGTACCACTCATTAGAGCAACATTTATATAAATTATTAAAAGCTGGAAATAAGGTAGCTATTTGTGAACAAATGGAAGATGCATCACAAACTAAAGGCATTGTAAAAAGAGAGGTAGTTGAAATAGTTTCTCCTGGTATGAATGTTTCAGAGAAATTTTTAGATGGAAATAAAAATAATTATATATGTTCATTATTTTATGATAGAATAGGTATTGGTGTATCAATTTTAGATTATTCAACAGGTGAATTCTATACAAATTTAATTGAACCTATAGATTTAGATAATCTCATATCTAAGTACGATATATCTGAATTAATAATTATTGAAGATCATAAAAAAATATTCAAAAAATTCAAATCATTAAACGATTTATATACTAATACAGTACCTGATTGGGTTAATGATTTTGAATTTAATTCTGAAATACTGTGTAATCATTTTAACGTTAAATCTCTTAAGGGTTTTGGTTTAAAAGATAAAAATGCATCGATTATATCATCAGGCATGTTGATTCATTATCTCAAAGAGAATTTTACTTCTACTGCACCACATATTGGCAATTTAAAAATTTTATCATATACTGATGTCATGCAATTAGATTATTATACGATTAAAAATTTAGAAATATTTGAATCATTACTAAATAACAATAAGAAAAAAGGTACATTTATTTCTTCAATTGATAAAACTATAACATCTTCTGGTAGTCGTTTATTAAAAAAATGGATTAGTAATCCATTAACAGATAAAAGGTTAATTGATAATAGATTAGATTTAGTTGAAGAATTTACTAAAGATTTTGAATTTATAGCAGAAACTAGAGAAAAATTAAAAACAACTTATGATATTGATAGAATTTTATCAAAGATATCATGCAATAAGGCAAATCCATCTGATTTAATAAATTTGGCAGATTCTCTCAATTTTATCAATCTCTTTAGATTAATGATATCTGATGATAAGAAAAATTTATTATCTTTAATAACTGCTAGTTCTAATACTAATAATCTTCTTAATGAAATTGATAAAACTTTAAAAAAAGAGCCCGCTATAAATCCAAAAAAAGGTAATTTTATTAATGATGGTTTTTCTAAAGAATTAGATGAACTTAGAAAAATATCAAATGATGCAAATCAATGGATGCTAGATTATCAATCTAAGTTAAAAGATGAAACAGCTATATCAAGTCTTAAAATAAAATTTAATAAAATTTTTGGATACTATATTGATGTAACTAAAGTTCATTCTGATAAAGTTCCAGACTATTTTATTAAGAAACAAACTCTTGTCAATAATGAAAGATATTTTACTGAAGAATTAAAAAATTTTGAACATAAAATATTAAATGCTGAGCATGAGATTTTATCATTAGAAAATAATATTTTTAATAATCTGTGTAGTCATGTGCTAAGGTTTATTTCTGAAATTCAAAAAAATTCTAGTATTATATCACAGATTGATATTTTTTCATCATTTGGATATATATCAATTAAAAATAATTATACTCGTCCAAAAATTACTGAAAATTTCAACTTAAAAATAAAAAATGGAAGACATCCTGTAATTGAAGAAATGTTCATGCAAAAAAATCAGTTTATTTCAAATGATTCAGATTTAAATGAAAATGAATATTTATCTATTATTACAGGCCCAAATATGGCAGGAAAAAGTACATATTTAAGACAAATTGGGCTTATTGTCATTATGGCTCAAATAGGTTCAAANATTCCTGCAGATCATGCTGAAATTGGAATAGTTGACAAACTATTCACAAGAGTTGGGGCAAGTGATAATCTTGCTGAAGGTGAATCAACTTTTTTAGTTGAAATGCAGGAAACTGCAAATATTGTAAATAATGCAACCCAAAGCAGTTTAATTATATTAGATGANATTGGAAGAGGCACATCNACTTATGATGGNCTTTCAATAGCTTGGGCTGTTACAGAATATTTGCATAATCATATAAAAGCAAAAACTTTATTTGCAACACATTATCATGAGTTAGTTGGTTTAGCTAATGATTTAGAAAACGCTAATAATTTAAATGTATTAGTTGAAGAATCCTCAGGTAAATCTGATATAGTTTTTTTAAGAAAAATTGTTAAAGGTGGCACTGATAAGAGTTACGGAATATATGTGGCTAAAATGGCAGGGTTACCTAATGAAATAATATCAAAATCAAAAATCTATCTAGAGCTTTTAACTTCTAAGCAAAATAGTAAAAGTTTAATTTTTAATAAGGAGATAAAATCAATTATAAATGATTTAGAAGATAAAAAAATAAATGTATCTAAAGATTTTATAAATGATTTAAATCAGATAAAAATTAATGACATATCTCCTTTAGAGGGTCTTAACATTTTAAATGAATTAATTAAAAAATATACTAATTAATTTTATGAAAACATTTTTTTTAATATCATTTTTAATACAATTTTTATTTTCTTATAATATTTTTAGTCATAGTCAAGATTTTAGAATTTCTTCAAGTTCCTATACAGCATCAATAGATAATCATAAAAAAATATATAATTTTTTTAATCCGGCATGTAATACTGATCAAATGAAGAATGTGTATTCTGTGCTTGGAAGCCAATTTAATGGTATTCTAGAAAATCAGCAGTTGTATTTTTCTATAAATACCATATTACTAGAAAGAATTTATATTGGCTTACTTCGAACTTCTATAGATGATATTTATAATACTACTTCTGCATGGAACGATTCTAATCAAAATGGCAATGTAGATTTAAATGAAATTGATTATGATATGATTAGTACATTTACACACTCCAACATTGGTTTGCTTCTATCAAAACCATTTTATTATAAAGATTTAAAATTTGGTATAAATACTAAATTTGATATTTTAAGTATGCTTGATGAAAAATCATTTTCTCATTCTTTTGATTTAGGTATGATTCGAGACTTCAAAAAATTAAATATAGGAATAGTTTTTAAAGATTTTTTAAACCAAACATATTGGACTACAGGCTATAAGAATAATGTCAAATCTAAATTATTTTTTGGAATCAACTATGATTTTAAAAATATTAATACTAGCATTGATATTGATATTTTAAATAATGACTATTTGTTTGGTTCTACATATGTTTTAAATAAATCTTTATCATTTTTAATATCAAAGACTTCATTAGAAAAATTTAATTTAGGTTTCATATTAAATTACAAGAATTACAATATTGGTTATAGTTATATCATTCCTCAAAATACAGATTTAGGTTATTCACAAAGAGTTCTTATAGGGATAAGTAATTTATAATTTTTACATATTGCAGATTTAGATTATAGTATGTAATATTAATGCCTTTTTAAAAGGTACATAAATAGAAGGCAATTACGATGATTACAAGTATGACAGGGTTTGGTTTAGCTAGTAGGAAAAATAATGATTTCTCTATAGAGGTAAATATTAAATCAACTAATAATAGATTTTTTGATTTAAATGTTAAAATGCCGAGCACAATAAATCCTTTAGAAAAGATAATTCATGATTCTTGTAAATCACAATTTATTAGAGGTTCCATTCAATTGTATTGCAAAATTAAAATGAATGAGGTTAAATCTAGTAAAAATACGATCGATAAAAAAAAATTAGATAGTTTTTATAATTCTATAGTTCCAATTGATAAAAAATTTAAAAAGACAAATATTTCTTTAAATGTATCAATTGATAATATTTTAAGTAAGTTGGCATTACAAGAATTTGAGTTAAACAAAAAAAACGAAAAATTAATTTTAAGCACTTTTGATAAAGCATTCGCTGATTTATTGAAATCTAGAAAATCAGAAGGAAAAAAGATTGAAAAAGAAATAAAATCTAATCTTAACATAATTAAAAAAATAAACTCAAAACTAATTAGACTAGAGAGTAAAAACAAAAAAGAACATTTTGAAAATTATAAAAAAAGAATTAAGATAGTATTGAGTCAATATGACCTTGAGTTGGATGATAGTAAACTATATAAAGAGATAGCTATTTTTTCAGATAAATATGATATTTCTGAAGAAACATCTAGAATCAAATATCACATAGACAAATTCGATTCACATATTAAAAATGATGATTATCCTGGAAAAAAAATTAATTTTTTATGTCAGGAATTATTTAGAGAAATTAATACTATAGGTTCAAAGTCAAACAATCAGTTAATAAGTACTTTAGTAGTTGATTTTAAAACAGGCTTAGAGAAAATAAGGGAGCAAATACAGAATATATTATGAAGAATAGTTTATTAATAATTTTAGCAGCACCATCAGGNACAGGTAAAAGTACAATTTGTAAAGAATTAATTAAGAGAAATAATAAATGGAAGTTTTCTGTTTCAGTAACAACGAGAATACCAAGAGATGGCGAGGTTGATGGTAAAGACTATAAGTTTATTTCAAATTCAGAATTTGAACATAATGTAAAATTTGGTGATTTTATTGAGTGGGAGATAGTTCATGGTAATAAATATGGNACTCCATGGTCAACAGTAGAGGATGCTTCTGGTGTTATGATATTTGATATTGATGTAAAAGGTGGCTTAGCAATNAAAGAAGAATATCCTGATAATACGCTTTTACTTTTTATTGANCCACCAGGTGATAANATAAATGAGCAAAAAGAAGCATTACATGAAAGATTAGTCAAACGTGGTAANGAACAAGAACTTGCAATTAAGCATAGATTGAAAAGGTTTGAAACAGAAATGGAATATAAAGAAANGTTTGATCATACCTTTGTAAATAAAGACTTAAATAAAACAGTTGATAAAGTAGAAAAATTAATAAAAAGGAAAATTAAATGAATATAGAAGCAATCAAATTAAATGATATTGTATCAGATGAAACTGATATTTATGCAAGTATAATGATTATTTCAAATAGAGCTAGACAAATCATTGATAAAAGATTTCTTGAGCAAATCAATTTAGAAGATTTAGAAGATTCAGAAGAATTAGTACAGTTTTCAAAAGAAGATTTTGATAAAGAAAAACCAATGATGCAGGCTTATTCAGAGTATATCAATAAAGAACTTGATTGGACGACTGAAACCAAAGAAGATTTAGATGAATAACCAATTAGTTTATAGATATTTTAAACAATATCAAGAACTATTTGGAAATACAGTATATACAAAGAAAAAAACAAAAACATCTTTCAATGTTTCTGGGGCTATAGATTCTAATTTTGTTTTTATTAAAGATTATTCCAATAATAAAAATGAGTTAGATATTTTTAATAAAATTCTAAAAGCTTTGAACATGTTACCGGAAAAGATTTTAGTAATAGATTGTTTAGGTACCAACTATAAAAAAGATGATTCTTTAATTTCTTTTATAAAAAAATTAAGTTTAAAGAATATAATTATATTTGGTGAAGAGATATCTCAGTATATTTTAAAAACAGATAAAGATATAAAAGAAATGAGAAAAAATAATTACATTTTTAATAATACAAATATAATTCCAACATACAGTATTAAGGATATTATAGTTAATGTAGATTTAAAAAAAAGATTATGGAACGATATAAAAGTTATTAGATAAAATGAATGAAAAAAATAAAACAAGACAATCACCTTATTCCTTATCTGCTGAAAAAGCAGTTTT
>NZRW01000062.1 GCA_002701185.1 Fidelibacterota bacterium | reverse complement strand
TTCCCATAAAAACAATATTGGTTATCGGTTGTTTCATATTTTTTTTAATATAAATTAACTGGTCTAAAATTTCACCAGCACTTAAACTACTTTTAAAGCCCATTTTCCCTGTTGCACAAAAGTCACAATCAACGCTACACCCTACTTGTGAAGATAAACATATAGTATGTTTATCATTTTCAATCATACTGACTGTTTCAATAAATTGATTGTCTTTAGTTTTAAATAAAAATTTTGTTGTGTTGTCAAAGACGACTTTTTTTGATAACTCTAATGTATTAATTATTGAATTTTCTTTTAAAAACAGCCTTAAATCGCTTGACAGATTTTCCATCATATCAATTTTATTCACACAGTTTTTATATAGCCAATTATATATTTGTGATGCCCTAAATTTTGAAAAACCATTATCTGTAATTAGTTTTTCTAACTCTTCAATTTGCATTCCTTTTATAATATATTTCATATATGATTATTATTTGTAAATTAATCTTTCGATTTTATCACAATTGATACAATAAAACCTAGATAAGTTTAAGGAAATTATGGATAACATTAAAGATGTAGAAAAATTAAGTGCCTTACGACAAGATTTTAATGCTGAACTTTCCAAAGTAATTGTAGGTCAGAATAAAATTATTGATCAAATATTTATAGCTCTGTTATGCAATGGTCATATAATACTTGAAGGTGTTCCTGGATTAGCTAAAACACTGTTAATCAACAGTATAGCAAAAGCTTTTGATTTAAATTTTAATCGTATACAGTTTACACCTGATTTAATGCCATCAGATATAACTGGTACCGAAATAATTCAAGAAAATAAAACTACTGGAAAAAGAGAGTTTAAATTTTATAAGGGTCCGATTTTTAGTAATATAATATTAGCTGACGAAATAAATCGAACTCCTCCTAAAACTCAATCTGCTCTACTTCAAGCTATGCAGGAAAAAAATGTAACTGTAGGTAATGAAACATATGATCTTAAAAAACCCTTTTTTGTTTTTGCTACACAAAATCCAATTGAACAAGAAGGTACTTATCCACTACCTGAAGCGCAATTAGATAGGTTTATGTTTAATTTAATTATTGATTATCCAACTATTGATGAAGAAACTGAGATAGTAAAAAAAATGAATGAGATTATGACTACAGATATTAAATCTATTATAAATATTGATATGNTANTAAAGTTTCAAAATATTGTAGTAAATATGCCTGTTGCTGATAATGTTGTAGATTTTGCAGTTAAATTAGTTCGTTCAACAAGAATTGATAAAGATTCCGACGCATCCATAAAAAAATGGCTAAATTGGGGAGCCGGACCTAGAGCTAGTGCGATATTAATCTTAGCAGCTAAAGCAAATGCTTTAATAGAAGGAAGAACTACGCCGGAAATTGAAGATATAAAATATATTGCNAAGCCTGTNTTAAGACACAGGATAATACCAAANTTTAATGCTGANGCTGAAGGCCTAAAATCTGATGATATACTTGACTATTTATTAAANAAATAAGTTGAAAAGTACAATTTTAAATCCTGAAATAATTAATCAATTAGATAGTTTATATCTAAANGCAAAAATGATTGTTGAGGGTTATATGTCAGGTTTGCATAAAAGTCCCTATCATGGTTTTTCAATTGAATTTTCAGAACATAAAGCTTATGGAGTTGGAGACGAAACTAGAAATATTGATTGGAAGTTGTGGGGTAAAACAGATAAATATTATGTCAAAAGATTTGAAGAAGAAACTAATATGTCAGCNCATATATTTTTAGATTCAAGTAAATCAATGGCATACGCATCTAATAGTATCACTAAATTTGAATANGCAAANTTAATTACAGCCACTTTTGGTTATTTAATGATGCAGCAAAAAGATGCAACAGGNCTTTCTGTATTTGATACAAAAATAAAATATTCAATTCATCCAAAAAATAGTAAATCGCATTTAAGTACATTATTATCAATTGTNGAAAATACAAAGATTGGTGAGGATACTAATATTTCAAAAGTGTTACACATTGGTGCTGAAAAAATTAAAAAAAAGGGATTGATAATATTAATTTCTGATTTGCTTGATGAGCCTAAAAAAATTATAAATAGTCTTAAACATTTTAAATATAATAAGAATGAAGTTTTAGTATTTCATTTGCTTGACCCAAAAGAACTGACTCTTGAGTTTAATGAACATACAATTTTTGAAGATCTAGAGGATAACACAAAAATAGAAACGGAACCATGGTTAATTGCAAACTCTTATAAAAGGGAAATTGAAAATTTAATTAATTTTTATAAAACAGAATGTTTAATTAACAAGATAGACTATCACCTAGTAAAAACAAATCAAGATATTGGTATGGTTATTACAAAATTCCTAAATAAAAGAAAGAAACTACTCTGACTCGTCCAATTTTTTATTTATATTTTTAATTATTCTCTTAATTTCTTTAATTCGTGTTTTTAATTTTTTTGACTCATCATAATATATTTCTGATTCCATCTCATCTAATTCTAATTCAGAACACATCAAAAAATTCTCCCTTGCTTTTTGAGCCATATTAATACAATCTTCAAATTGTATCTTTAAGTTTTCTAATTCCATTTCATTTAGTGTGTTCATATTCATTAAGCCATCACTTGCTGCAAGAAAACTATCATTTAAAATATTTTGATAAACTGCACCTGCATTTCTATATAAATCTATATTTTCTGGATCACTTTCAATTAATCTTTCACTTAATANTAATGCTTCAGACTTCTTATCGTTTTTAAATAGAATATCAAAAAGCCTGCTCATATGTCCAGATAAATTTTCAGCAGATTCTTTATTTTTAAGTGCAATATCATAAGCTTTTCTAAACATTTCTTCTGCTAAAATTTGATCATTTTGTTCATTTGCAATTGAACCTTTTATTGACCATAATGTTGAAAATGATGAATCAATACTTAAGGCTTTATCTGCCATTTTTAAAGCATTTACATAATCTCCGGATTCATAATATAGCGTTGCTAAGGCATTATAACTTTTTGGTTCCATAGGCATAAAGTCAACTGCAACTAAAAATAATTCTACAGCCTTTTCATTTTTTCCTGAACTAATTAAAGAAATACCTTCATTAAATGATTCTGCCCATAAATTATAGGANTAATATTCTATGGCCGCTTTAATTGTTTTTAACTCTTTTTGTCCNCCATCAGAAGTNGGAACAATTTTTGAAGACTCAAGTTTTTGATTTTCTCCATCTAGAGCATCTATTTCTAAAGCTTTAGCAAAATACATCGCTGCTTTTTTATAATCTTTCTTTGGAGAAGATGAGCTACCATATACTTCCATTGATAAAAAATATGCAGGCAGTGCATCATTTGGATCTACTTCAAGTGCTTTAACAGCGTATTCTTCGGCTTTATTATAGTCTCTATCGTTTCTTAATGAAGTAGTTGCAGTTCTATATTCAACAGATGTTGTTGAACATGATACTAATAAAATTGCAAATAAATATAAAAATATTCTCATTTTAATTTTCCTTAATTAATTCTTCTAATAATTTAACACGATTTTTAATATTATTAAATTCGATTTTTTCAATTGCTTCAATTCCAAATCCTGATACAGTATATGATGCAACCGCTGTACCATGAATGACTGCACCTGTCAAATCAAAATTTTGATTAGTTGCTAAATAACCTAAAAAACCTCCAGCAAATGAATCTCCAGCACCAGTAGGGTCAAAAACATCTATGTTAGGTACTGCAGGAATTGAAATATTGTCCTTGTTTGAAACAATGATTGCACCTTTACTTCCTTTTTTAATTATTACATATTGTGGGCCATCATTCAAAATATATTTGCCAGCTTTATATAAGTCATCTATTCCTGTTAAGTCAATAATTTCTTCTTCATTAATAAGTAAAATATTAACTTTTTTAATTACATCTTTTAGCTCATTTAAACAATTGTCAATCCATAAATTCATAGTGTCCATAACAATTAATGAAGCATTTTCAAGCTGATTAATGACCTGCATTTGAAGTTGTGGTTGTATGTTAGCTAAAAATAAAATTGGATTATTAAATTTTGTGCTGTCAATTTTAGGGCTAAACTTCTCAAAAACACCTAAATCTGTGAATAATGTGTCTCTTTGATCAAAGTTAGGACTGTATTTACCGCCCCAACTAAATGTTTTACCATTTTCTTTAATCAAATAATCAGTTGAAATAGATTTAGAATGCAACATATCGATATATTTTTGATCAAAATCATCACCAACTATACCTATTAAGTGTGTTTTTGTATACAAAGATGATGCAATAGAAAAATAAAGTCCTGAACCACCTAATAATCTGTTTTTTTTACCTTTGATTGTTTCAATATCATCAAAAGCAACAGAGCCAACGACAACTATATCTTTAGATAAATTATCCACTTATTTAATGGTTATGATGGTCATGACCATCATGATTATGTGCATCAAAAATATCTAACAGTTCAACTTCAAACATTAAAGTAGCATTTGGAGGTATCACTCCTCCCGCACCTCTTTCTCCATAACCTAATTCTGGTGGTATAATTAAAGTACGTTTGCCACCTTTTTTCATACCAGCAACACCTTCATCCCAACCTTTGATAACTCTTCCTTGATCTAATACAAATGTAAAAGGTGTTCCTCTATCATGTGAACTATCAAATTTTGTGCCATCAGCTAAATACCCAGAGTAATGTACTACAACTTCTTTGCCTGCAATAGCCTCTTCACCAGTTCCCATAACATGGTCTAAATATCTTAAACCAGATTCTAATGTTTTTTCTTCCGCTGGTAAATTAAAATCTAGGTCAACAAAGGGTTTCTCTACATTAAATAATTCCACTTCAAAAATTAATGTTGAATTTGGAGGTATTGAACCTATAGGCCTAGAACCATATCCTAATTCTGGTGGAATAGTAAATTTAAATTTTGAACCAACAGGCATTAATTGTAAGCCTTCTGTCCAACCTTTGATAACTCTGTTTAAAGGGAAAGTTATAGTTTCTCCTCTTTCCACTGATGAATCAAATACAGTTCCATCTTCTAGTGTACCATGATAATGTACTTCTACTTTATCAGTAGCTGATGGTTTTTCACCCGTGCCCATTTTAATTATTTCATATTGTAAACCTGAATCTGTAGTAATCAATTTGCTGCCCTCTCCTGCATTTTGAAATGTAAAGTCATTATTTTGAGTTGTTGTTTCATCTGAAACTACTTCTTGATCAGATGTGGAATTTTGAGGATAAAAAAATGTTAAAGCTACAATAAATATTATGCCTCCAATAACAATTACCTGTTTATTCATGATAAAATTTCTCCTATTAATAATACTATGTCTAAAATATTAATGCCTTGATCTTCATTCATATCAGATAAGGCTATTTGTTCAGGGGTTAAATCTATAACGTTTAATATATAATTCATAATAACTATAATGTCTAAAACATTTATAGTAGAGTCTTGGTTAACATCTCCTAATACAAATTCAATTTCAAAATAACATCTCTGAACAAGTGTTTCATCCAAAATAAAAGGGTTTGGATAATCTTGATAATTTGCAATTTCCATTGTTCTGGAAATTTCTGCTTGTTCAATAGAATCATCTAAGTGCCATTGATATAAAATATCTTTTTGTTGATTAAAAAAATCATCGTCAGCCACATTTGAATACATGGTGTAGAAATAAAACATTGCTCTTGCAATATCTCCCTTTACCTCTTCTCTTGGCTCAAATGCTCCAGATGCACTCTCTGAATATTTATCTATATTTTGGCTAGGAGGATTATCTAATTGGTAGCTTAACCAAAACCATGTTTGGGTTTGACTGTCATTAGATTCATCATATGGTTTATTACCTCTAGAACTATTTACATTTTCTTTNCAAGGCCTTAAATGATGAAGGTCACTCTTCATTGGAGAATTGCCAGCTCCTAAACTTTGAGGCCACAAATGTTCGCAGTTTAAACCATTTTCATGTATGTAAGGTCTAGGGTTATTGTTAGGCACATTATTAACACTAAACTCAGTATAAATACATTTTACACTTCCATTTTCATTATCAATATATCCATACATTGCATCTCGGGCACTGTTATAGCTTAAAACATCTGAAGTTTTATAATTATTAACTAAATACTGAATCAATTCTTGTCCTTGTAATCCTTCACCAATTATTTCTTGGGAAAATCCCAAGGATAAAAATATAACAAAAATAATTTTTTTAATTTTATAATCCATAAGCTAAACCTAATGTTAACCCAGGAAAACTATCAAGGCTATCACTATCATCATTAATTATAAAAGTATATTTTGCATTTATAAATGCATTAAGCATTAACACTTTAGCTTGAACGCCAAATTGAAGATGTATTCCTGAGGCATCAATAGCATTATTTTCTAGTGCATCGTAAATATCATTTTCATCCCAATTTTGTTCTGCTGCATTATATAAATTTTCAATATCCTCAATATTGTAAATATCTTGTAGTAGTGCAATGGAAGGTACAATAGATTGATGAGTATTAAATCCCCCTCCAACATTTAAAGCTATTTTTGCTAAAATCGGAATAGATATATCCATAAAATCTTTACGAATAGTAAAATAATCTGATTTTCTACCTGCATACGCTTGATTATTAAACTCACTACCATTAAAAGCTATAGTAGAATTTAAATTTTGGTATTTAAGCTCTTTAGAATACTCAATAGCTAAATCAAAAGGTAAAGCATCATAATAAATAAAAAAATTAGCGCCGATCTCTGCACCATTGTCTTGAAAAGATAAATCAAAACTTTCTACAGACTCATTCATATCATATGTAATAAAATTATTAAGACCTGAAATTCCTATACCTCCTAAAGGAAACACAAAAGATAAAGATAATAATATTATCAATTTATTTTTTAATGAAAACATATCTCGTCCTTTTTTTAATATTAAATAATACTTTATATTTACAACTGTAATATANTGACTTTCAACATTCTAAATATATGATTTTCAATAATAAAAAAATTTTAAAGAAATACCCATGGCTAAATAAAAAAAACATGCCAATGATTATATCATCCAGTTTCGATGGCCTTTTGTGTGCATCCTTACTTAAACATCATCTAAATTGGAATCTTGTTGGATACTACAATCAAGAATCACTTTGGATTTCAGATGAAGCAGTAAATAAAAAAANGGATATCATATGGGTAGATTTAAATATTCTTCCAAAAGAAGGTAAAGCAATTGGAGGTCATATTGTTTCAGTTGATGGATATATACCAAAAGGATTTGAAACCTCATGCAACCCAAACATATTAGCTGATTTAACAGCAAGTTCTTTTAGGTCTAAATTTCCATTTTCAACTCTTATTTTTTTATTATGGCTTTATGATATAAAAATAAATAATGATAAAATTTCAAAATTATTAATCTTAAATACGGATGCAACATGGTTAAAATATCAAAATTATACTGAAAATTGTAATGAATGGATTGAAAAACTTTCAAACTATAACTTCGATAAATTATTTAAAAATGTAAATAGTAAAATATTTGATGATGAGATAGATAAATTATTNTACCCAACATTGTTATCAATTAATTCAATGAAAGAATTTGGAAAGTTAAAAAGCAAATTTTTAAATATTGTAAATAAAGAATTAATCATTAATCCGGATTGGGATGAAGATTCAATTATGAGAATATTTGAATTGATTTCAAATCATTTAAAGTGGCGTGTTCCAAATCTGCCCAAAATTAATCGAAGAATAGATGGCATGAAACATAAATGCTCTCTTAAAAAAGTTAAAGAAAAAGGAATAAATAATTTTATTAAAGAAAAAAATATTTTTTCATATGCAATTACAAATCCAAAACAGTTTAGCTACACCTCATTTGGAAATAATAAAAAAAGGGTTTTAGATGCAAAGCCTTNATCATCTCATAAATAAAAATGGTGACCCTGATATATTAATTGACTCATTCAATGAAAAATATAAAAGATATGCTATTTGGGATTATTCTGATTGTATTTATTTAGATAGGACAGGGTTTTATTTAAATGGAAATATTTTAGAAGGTGATTTTGAAAATTTATTTCGAGAAATATTAACCAAATGGAAAGAGGACCAAAAAAATCAAGAAATTGCTGCTGTAGGTTTTATGTCTTATGAATTTAANGATTATATTTATAAGCACCTTGATTTTGACAAAAAAAAATATAANGATTTCCCATTATTATGGTTTTGTAAACCTAAAAAAATTATAGAATATAGTTTAGATAATAGTAATATTAATAATACAGAATCAATATTAGATGTTGTGAATGATATTCTTCCTTTAAATGAGTATAAATCTAANATTGATAAGATAAAGTCCTATCTAAAAAATGGTGACGTATATCAAATAAATTTCACTGATAAAAAAATTCTTAATTCAACTCAAAATAGTTCATTTAAATTGTATTCTATGTTAAGAACATTAGCTCAACCTCAAGAAGGTGTTTTTATAAAAAATAAAGACTTNGATATACTATCATTATCACCAGAATCATTTGTTAAAGTAAAAAATAGAAAAATTCAAACGTCTCCTATAAAAGGAACTCGNCCATTTTCAAAAAATCTTAATGAAAATAAAAAATTAAAATTTCAATTACAAAATAGTGAAAAAGATAAAGCTGAACATTTAATGATTGTAGATTTACTAAGAAATGATTTAGGTAAAATTTGTAAAATGAATAGCGTGAAAGTTGAAGATTTATACAAAATTAAATCATTTAAAACAATTAATCATATGGTAAGTAAAGTTATTGGAGAACTTAACTCAAACGTAGATGAACTTGATATTATCCATGCTTTATTTCCAGGTGGTTCAATCACTGGNGCTCCNAAAGAAAGTGCAATGAAAATTATAGATGAACTTGAAAATAAGCCCAGAAATATATATACGGGNAGCCTTGGTTACATTAAACCAAATGGAGATATGTCATTTAATATTTCAATAAGAACTTTGTTAAGATACAATAACAAATATGAATATGGCATTGGTGGTGGTATTGTATGGGATTCCAATGAAACTGAAGANTGGAATGAGGCNCAACAAAAAAGTAAAATTTTGGAACCANTATTTTGATCTCATATTATAAAAATCAATTTATAGATTCTGATGTAATTCAGCTTAATCAAAATTTATTAAGAGGAATTGGTGTATTTGAAACAATAAAATTTAGCAAAAATAAATTGTTTTTTTTTGATGAACATATAAATCGTCTATTATCTAATGATTTTTTTGATTTTACAAAACTCAAAAAAGAAAAAATTTATGACAACGTAATAAAATTAATAAAACAAAATAGCATTCAAGAAGGTTTAGTTAAAATTATTATAACTCCAAAATCAAATGATTGGAATAATTTAGAATACTATATTTTTTTGAGAAAATTACCTAATATAAATCAAGACGTTGTTAAAGTCATTTTTTACCAAGAAAATTTATATCCAATTTTAAGATTTAACCCAATGTACAAATCTTTATCTTATATGGGTAATTTTATGGCTAGTAGA
>NZRW01000061.1 GCA_002701185.1 Fidelibacterota bacterium | reverse complement strand
TGATTTCAACTCTTCTTTGGGCAGATCTTGGTAATAGGTATATATGGGTTGTATTAGGGGTCACAGTAGGCTTTTCAATAATAGGTTTTTTTGATGATTACTTAAAGATTAAAAACAAAAGCTCTGATGGCCTCTCTTCGATACAAAAGATTATTTTCCAATCTTTAATTGCCCTTATATCTATGGCTTATCTTTACTATTCAGCTGAAATTATTCCTGAAACATCTTTCATAGTCCCATTTTTTAAAGATTTAATAATTCCTATGTCGCCATTTATTTTTATTTTTACTGGAATGTTTGTTTTGATTGGTTCTTCAAATGCTGTAAATTTAACTGATGGTCTTGATGGTTTGGCAATATTGCCATCAGTCTTAATAGGAGGGGCATTAGGTTTGATAGCCTATGCTATGGGTAATCAATTAATAGCTGATTATTTATATTTACCTCATTTACCTTTATCAGGTGAATTAATAGTTTTTTGTGGCGCTTTGATAGGGTCAGGCATTGGCTTTTTATGGTACAACACATATCCAGCACAAGTTTTTATGGGAGATATAGGATCACTAGCTTTAGGCGCTATTCTGGGAATAATTGCAATTATTTTAAGACATGAGTTAGTGTTTGCAATCATGGCAGGAGTATTTGTAATGGAAACATTAAGTGTAGCTATTCAAGTAGTCTCATATAAGACTAGAGGAAAAAGGGTTTTCTTAATGGCTCCCATTCATCATCATTATGAGTTAAAAGGTTGGGAAGAACCCAAGATTATTGTCCGCTTTTGGATTATCACACTCGTATTAATTTTGGTTGCTTTAGCCACACTTAAATTAAGGTAATTTAAAAATGAAGTCTCTTATATATGGCTATGGAGAGACAGGTAAATCTTTTGAAAGATACCTTCAAAAGAAAAATTTAGAATTTAAAATATTTGATAAAAATATTATTGAATATAATAAAGATTATAATTTGAAAGATTTTGATCAGATTTTATGCAGTCCTGGTATACCTAGAAATGATTTTGAAGAAATTATTAAATCAAACAAGAACACTTTGACAGATATAGATCTTTTTTTTAAAGAAGATCGATCAATAAAAATAGGAATAACAGGAACAAATAGAAAAAGCACCACAGCCTATCATTTATACCAACTTTTTCAGAATTATGATTCTGCTAATCTAATTGGAAATATTGGCAATCCCGTGCTTGACCATATCAATAATAAAAAAAGATTTTCAATAATTGAGTTATCTAGCTATCAATTAGACAAGATGAGAATAAATGATTTAGACTTTGGCATTTTATTGAATATTGATGTTGACCATTTGGACTATCATGGAAATCTAGAGGCATATAAAAAAGCTAAAGAAAAGATATTACTTGCTAAAGAAAATATCTCAAACGAGATGGATCCATATGAATTATTTGAATGGATTACAAAAACCAAAGCAAAAAAAATGAAATTAGACGATCTTCCATATAGATTTGAACTTATTTCAAAAAATATAATTAATGATTCAAAATCTACTAACTTTCATTCATTATCATATGCTTTAAATAAAGTAGATGATNTATTTAAANATCAAGANTACATCTTAATAGTTTGCGGAAACCCTGAAAAAGAAGGGCATAGAAAGGTCTCGATAGAAGGCCCGAAAGAGGTTTTGATTTTTGGAGAGCATTCTAAAGAATTAGATGGTTGCATAAATCATCCTAGAAAGACTATTTATATATCTCTAGAAGATGTATTTAACAATATTAAAGGAAATAAAAGTTATAAAAATATTCTTTTTTCACCAGGCTACCCCAGTGGAAATGATTTTAAAGATTATATTCAAAGAGGAGAGTATTTTAACTCTCTGGTAAAAAAACATTTAAGCTAGATGAAGATTGGCAAGAATGACATTTTAATTATCTTGCCATTATCAATTTTATTAATTCTTGGCCTAGTAATGGTTACATCCTCAAGTATTTATATAGCTGATGATATGACATCTAACCCATTTCATTTTGCTCAAAGACAAACATTATTTGTATCCATGGGTTTAATTGCAATGCTAATTTTTTTAGTTTTACCCTCAGATTTTTTATATAGGACTGATTGGGTTTTTATGTTACTNAGCATCTTTTTATTAATTATTCTTTTTATACCAGATATTGGAACAAGCGTTAATGGAAGCATTAGATGGATTAGGATTGGACCTATTAATGTTCAGCCATCAGAAATATGTAAATTTAGTTTAATTCTTTATATCTCTGGGTATTCAGTAAGGAGAATGTCAGAAATCAATTCTCTTAGAAGTTTTTTAAAACCATTAATTCTATTGTTTATCATTTCTATCTTAATCATGGCGCAACCGGACCTTGGATCAACTGCTATAGTTTGTGTATTAGTTGTAGGAATACTTTTTTATGCTGGTATATCNTTCTCTCAATTAACCTTATTAATTTTATTAATTTCATTATTGGGGTACTTGGCTATTACCACATCCCCAATGAGATTGGCTAGAGTGCTTGCATTTACAGACCCTTTTGCAGTAGATGTTGTACAAAAGGCAGGATGGCAGTTATCAAATTCTTTAATTAGTATTGGTCAAGGGGGATGGTTAGGGGTAGGGCTTGGAAATAGTTTTCAAAAAAGCTTTTTCTTACCCGAGGCTCATACAGATTTTATTTTCGCTATTCTAGTTGAAGAGCTAGGTATTATAGGAGGCTTATTTCTAATAATATTATTTGTAATTATGCTTATTGGGTTAATGTCAGTAGCATTTGAATCTTTTAAAAAAGGACGATTATTCCAAGGATATACTGTTTTTGGCATTTTTCTTTTGATTTCAATACAGACTCTGCTTAATATTGGAGTAAATATAGGATTACTTCCCACAAAAGGTCTAACCCTACCTTTTATAAGTTATGGAGGTACTAGTATTATTATAATGTTATCTTTAATGGGCATTGTTCTTAGAATAAATAATGAAAATAAAATACTTTAAATTATGAAATTTTTACTAGTGGCTGCAAAAACAGGAGGTCATGTTTTTCCTGCATCTGTAATTGGGGAAGAGCTAACTAAAAATAATCATGAGGTTATTTTTATTGGTACAGGTTCTGAAATTGAAAAAAATGCATACCATAACCTAGATTCTCGACTCTATGAATTATCAATGGAAGGGTTCCGCGGCACTAATTTAATTAAGAAATTACAAGTCCTTTTTCAAACCTTTATCAATATTTTTAAAGTAATTCAAATTATTAACAAAGAAAAAATAAATGCAATGATAGGATTTGGTGGTTTTATCACTGTTCCAGTTGGCATTGCATGTTGGATAAAGAGAAAACCAATTTTTACACATGAACAAAATGCTGTAATTGGGTCTGCCAATAAATTATTATCAAAAATATCTATAATTAATTTTCTTGGGTTCCCTATCAATGGATTTAATAAGTCTATTTATTCAGGTAACCCTATAAGGAAATCATTCATTAATAATGGCGAAAATATTATTAATGATAAAAATGAGATAAGGATTTATATCACAGGCGGTAGCCAAGGGTCAGAATATATAAATAAGCAGCTACCAANAATTTTTAAGGATATTTCAAGTAATATAAAAATAATTCATCAATGCGGAAAAAATAATTTTCAAGAAGTAAGCAATATATATTCTCTAGAAGGCATTNATGCAGAAATATCTGAATTTTATCAAAATCCTGTTGAGCAAATACTGTGGTCTGATTTTGTAATATCAAGAGGNGGNGCCTTAAGTTTATCTGAAATTACCTCTCTTAGACGAGGTGTTGTAATTATTCCACTGCCAACCTCAATAGATAATCATCAAGTTGAGAATGCAAAAAGTATTGAAAAAATAGACATGGGTATAATGCATGAACAAAAAGACCATATAAATAAATTACAAGAAAAAATANNAAGTATTATTGAAAATAAAATATATCTTAAGTGGAAGGATTTAGAAAATAATAACCATATCAACTCATCCAAAATAATAGTTAAACAATTAGAGAATTANCTAGACAAAAATGAAACTCTTTAAAAAAGCAAAAAATATTCACTTTGTTGGTATTGGTGGTGCAGGAATGATAGGTATTGCAAGAGTATTATTGCAAAAAGGATACAAAATATCTGGCTCAGATATATCTGATTCGAATGAGCTTAAAAAGCTTAGGAAGGATGGAGCTAAAGTTTATATAGGACATTCTAAAGAAAATATATTAGGAGCTGATTTGTTGGTTATGTCTTCAGCAATTGATAAAAAGAATCCTGAAATTATTAAAGCNAATAAAGAATCAATAACAATTATCCCAAGAGCAGAAATGTTAGGTAGTATCATGATTGGGTATGACAGTATTGCAGTTGCTGGAAGTCATGGAAAAACGACTACCACCAGTATGATCGCAAAAATATTAAGTNNTGCAAATTTGAGTCCTACATATGTCGTTGGAGGAAANGTTTTAAGTACTGATGAAAATTCTGATTTAGGTNATGGTAATTATCTTGTTGCAGAAGCAGATGAGAGTGATGGGACATTTACCCACCTTCAACCAGATGTAGCTGTCTTAACTAATATAGATGATGATCATTTAGTGCATTACAACAATATTTTTGAAAATTTATTAGACTCATTTGTAATGTTTTTAGAAAATATTCCTTTTTATGGTTATATGGTTATGAATGGAGATGATAAAAATATAAAAAAAATTTCAAAAAGAATTTCTAGAAAACAAATTACTTTTGGTGAATCAAAAAATTGTGACTATCAAATCATTAATATCAAAGCATCAAAAGGAATTCAAAACTTCGAAATTTTTAATAATAAAAATAACAAAACGCATAAATTCAGATTAAATATTCCTGGCAAACATAATGTATTTAATGCTTCAGCATCTATTGCTCTTTCNTTAGAAGAAGGGGTGCCGGTTGGTGCAATAAAAAAGGGNATTGCTGAATTTTCAGGAGTTGGGAGAAGGTATGAAAAGCATAATATAGAAATTGATTCTAAAAAAATGATTCTTATAGANGATTATGGGCATCATCCGCTAGAAATAATCTCAAACATACAAGCTTATAAAGAAGAGTATCCAAACAAAAAGGTTTGTATGATTTTTCAACCGCACAGATTTACAAGAACAGCTCAGTTATTTGATGATTTTATAAAAGTATTAAATCAAACAGACTCCTTAATATTATTGGATATTTATTCTGCAAGCGAGAAACCTATTAAGGGTATACATTCTAGAACGATTACAGAGACTATAAANCAATTAGGACACAAAGACGTTACGTATATCAAACATCATGATGATGTAATTAAATTGGTTAATGATAAAAAAGATTCTTTTGATATATTGGTTACTCAAGGTGCTGGCAGTATTTCAAAAGTATGCGAATCTATAAAAGATAAATGGATGATATAAAAAAAATTGCTGTTATATGTGGCGGCTCGTCTCCAGAAAGAGAGATTTCTTTACAAAGCGGGAGTGGTGTTGGAAATGCTTTAATTGAATTGGGATATCAANCATCAATAATAGATTTTCGAGANCTTAATGATTTAAGTATTTTAAAAAATTATGACTTAGTCTTCATTGCATTACATGGTTTTGAAGGAGAGGGAGGAGATCTTCAAGAGAGTTTAGATAGTTTAGGAATTAAATATACTGGTTCCAATAACGTTGGATGTANAAATACCTGGAATAAGGTTAAATGTAAAAATATTTTATTTCAAAATGATGTAAGCACGCCAAAAGCAATCNTATCTAGTTCTTTGGATAATGAAGACTTTAATCCTTTCATTAAATTTGAGAAAGAATTTGGTTACAAGAAGAACTTATTTATGAAACCTTCTGAAGATGGTTCCAGCATTGATATATACAAAATTTCAAATAATGATGATTTTATTAGTGCAAGAATGTCCTGCATTAACAAATCGAGAGAGTTTATATTTGAAGAAGAGATCAAAGGCAAAGAATACACTTTAACAATTATTAATAATGAATGCTTTCCACCAATTGAAATTCAAACAAAGAATGATTTTTATGATTATGATGCAAAATATATATCTAATGAAACTATTCTTGCAGAAGCCAAACTATCAGACAAAGAACTAGATCTAATGAATAAGATTTCACTAAAAGCATACAAAGCATTAAATTGCAGTGGATGGGCAAGGGTTGATATTCTTGGAGATGAAGATGGTAATTTATATGTACTTGAAATAAATACTGTTCCAGGGATGAGCAGTCATAGTTGCGTTCCTAAGTCTGGTGGCTTTGCAGGCCTTTCTTATTCGGATGTTGTCACAAAAATTATTTCTTCTAATGTTTAGAAATATATTTTTAACTTATTTGATTTTCTTTACAACTTTATCTACAGCAAAAAATTATGAAATAAATGTAAATTTTGAATCAGGTTTTGAATATAAATCTCAAGAAGAATTTGTTAATCAGCTTCAGTTTTTAAGATCGACTAGAGAAATAGAATATTTGGTTAGCAACCAGGATTGGATTAAAGACTATTCACTAAGATACAAACCATTCAGGAAAGAAGTATTTATAAGCATAAGAAATAGATCGCCTATTTTTATCCTTAATAAAGAGTTTTTTTATGATGAAGAGTTAAATAAGTTTAATTTTGATCAATCAAAAAAAGATTTAATAATGGTACAAGGCCCAATAGATGATGTTGAAGAAGTGCTTAAATTAATCAAAGTTATTGAATCTAATCCATTAATACAATTTAAAATTGAAAGCATAGATTATAGTTATGTTAATGGATGGGATGTTAAATCTAATAAGGCCTTAATTAGATTTGGAAAAGATTTATCTGAAAAAAGACTAAATAATTTTAAAGATACTGTTAATTATTTGTTCGAGATTTCAAGAATACCTAGTATCATAGATGTAAGATATAAAGATGGAGTTGCTTTAAAATATGGCAAATAATGGTAAAAATTCTAATATGATTGTTGGTCTTGATATAGGAACATCAAAAGTTGTCTGCATTGTTGGTAAATATAATGAGGAAAGAAAGTTAGAAATAGTTGCATTAGGAGCATACCCATCTAGTGGATTAAAAAAGGGAGTTGTAGTAAATATAGACGCTACTACAGATGCTATCAGCAAAGCAGTTGAGCAAGCCCAGTCAATGATCGAAGATAAAATAAAATCGGTCTTTGTTGGCATAGCAGGCAATCATATTAAAAGTTTAAATTCACAAGGAGCCGTTGGAATCAAAGATAATGAAGT
>NZRW01000060.1 GCA_002701185.1 Fidelibacterota bacterium | reverse complement strand
TCTTCTGCACGCTTATCTTTTATGAAGTTTAAATTTTCATCATTTATAATATTTTTTAGATTATGTTTTAATTTTTTTCGCCTATGTCTAAAAGCACTTTCTACAACTAATTTTAAATTTTCATAAATTATATTATTGTTTATTTTAGGAGTGATTGATAATAAAGAAGATTTAACCTCAGGTATTGGTCTAAATACAGAGTTAGGAATATGAAACTTAATTTCTACATTAAAGAAGGTTTGCATCATAATACTTAGCCTACCATATTTTTTATTGTTTGAATCTGCGACAATACGCTCGGCGACTTCTTTTTGAATCATAACAACCAATTGTCTCCAATTACTTTCTGCCATAAATTTAAATAATATAGGTGATGATATATTGTAAGGTAGATTACCAATTACACAATATGTATTTTTCATCAATGTACAATCAAAATCGAGTATGCTTTGATTGATTACATTTATATTTTTTAATTTTAGATTGTTTAGATAATCGCAGAGTAAGGGATCAATTTCTACAGCAGTTACAATATTGCCAAGATTAGATAGTTGTTTTGTTAAAGCGCCTTTACCTGGCCCTATTTCTAGGATTAAGTCATTTTTCTCTGGCTTTAATACATTAATAATTTTATTAATTATATTTGGATCAATTAGAAAATTTTGACCCCATTTTTTTCTTGGTGGTATTTTCAAGTTACTATTTTTTTAAATAAAACGTTAGCATTATTTGTAGTTATATCAATTACTTCTTTAGCGGATAAATTTTTAATTTCAGCAATTTTTTCAGCTACCTTTTCTACATACGCAGGCTCATTGATTTTCCCTCTATATGGAACAGGTGCAAGATATGGAGAATCAGTTTCAATTAAGATGTGATTTAAACTAATATTTTTTATAACATCTTCAAGCTCTTTTACAAAAGTAATCATGCCAGTAAATGAGATATAATATCCAAGATTTATTATTTTATTGGCAAACTCTAAATCGCCTGAAAAACAATGAATCACACCTTTATCATGCTCACTTTCAATAATTATTTCCAGTAAATCTTCATAAGCATCTCTACAATGTATTACAGAGGGTAAATTTAATTTTTTTGCTAATTTCAGTTGTTCTAAAAAAACTACTTTTTGAATTTTTGAGTCCGAAAAGTTATAATAATAGTCTAATCCTATTTCACCTATTGCAACAACTTTTTGATGGTTTGAATAACGTTCAATTTTTGATAAATATTTTTCAGATGCATCTTTCGATTCATGCGGATGAATACCTATAGTCGCATAAATATTGTTATATTTCTCAGCGATTGCTAAACTTTTTAATGAGGTGTTTAAATTATCACCAATGCAAATCATTTTTTCAACATTAGCCTTTTTTGCATTTAAAATAATTTCATCTAACTTAGGATATAGCTTATCATCATATAAATGGCAATGTGTATCAATCATTTTCAATCCTAGGAAATAATGCACCAGGATGCTCAATTGAGCAGTATGGCTTTATAATGCCAAACTCTAAATTATGACTAATTTCTTGAGATAAGGCATTTATAGTAATTCTAGTTTTTTCTGGCATAAAAGGAAACAATAATTCTGAACTAATGCGGAGCAATTCTACAGAAACATATAAACATGTTGCAGCATCACCTTTTTGTGATTTATCTACTTTAATTGTTTTCCAGGGCTGTTTTAGTTCTAAGTATTTATTTATTTCCCTTATTAAACTAAAAATTGCTTCTAATGCATCATGAATTTTTAATTTTACCATATTTTTTTCAACTTTGTTTACAATATCATCACATAGTTTAATT
This sequence comes from Fidelibacterota bacterium, assembly GCA_002701185.1. Classification (GTDB taxonomy): domain Bacteria; phylum Fidelibacterota; class Marinisomatia; order SCGC-AAA003-L08; family D37C17; genus TMED6. Next base: position 22,862 of record NZRW01000060.1, on the reverse strand, counting down.
AATTCTAACTCTGTTTTATCGTATTTGCCTGGTTCAGGGCACAAACCATCAAAATTTTTCTTAATTAAAATTGTAATTCTATTAATCACATTTCCATAGTCATTAGCTAAATCTGAATTATATCTTTTAATAAATGATGCTCTCGAAAAAGATGAATCTTGACCTAACACCATATTTCTCATCAAAAAATATCTTAAACTATCTACACTAAATTCTTCAGCTAAATCTAACGGTTTAATTACGTTTCCAAGAGATTTTGACATTTTTTGATCTTCCATAATCCACCAGCCATGAGCTAATATAGTTTTTGGTAGCGGTACGTTTAAAGCCATTAGCATAGTTGGCCAATAAACAGCATGGGTTGTAAGAATATCCTTACCTATTAAGTGATAATCTGCTGGCCACCAAGATTCAAAATTTTTATTTTCGCTCCAGCCAATTGATGAAATATAATTTAGAAGCGCGTCAAACCACACATATGTTACATAATTTGTATCAAATGGTATTTCAATACCCCATTCTAATCTATCTTTTGGTCTAGATATACATAAGTCATTAAGAGGTTTGTCTAGGAACCCTAAAATTTCATTTTTTCTTGATTCGGGTTTAATAAAATTAGGATTTTCTTTAATATGTTGAATTAATTTATCTTGGTATTTTGACATTTTGAAAAAATAATTTTTTTCTTTAATCTTTTTTATCTCCCTAAAATCACCTTCATCAGCTTCCTTTTGTGTAATAAATCTTTCTTCAGAAATGGAGTATAGCCCCTCATATTCATCTAAATAAATTTCACCTTTATCAAATAAAGTTTGTAAAGCAAATTTAACTTTATTTTGATGATTGGCATCCGTAGTTCTAATAAAGAAATCATGATCAATATTTAATTTTTTCCAAATATTTTTAAATGCTATAACATGTTTATCAACATGTTGTTGAGGTGTCACATTATTTTTAACTGCAGCTTGCTGTACTTTTAATCCATGCTCATCTGTACCAGTTAGAAAAAAAGTTTTATATCCAATACTTTTGTAATATCTATTTATTACATCTGCCAATATAGTTGTATATGCATGGCCAATATGTGGCTCATCATTAACATAATAAATAGGTGTAGTGATATACATTTTTTTCATTTATATAAATTATCTTAAAATATTTTTCATTTTAATCATCATAGAAAAAATACTCATAGAGGCATTTGCATTTCTATTTAATTCTTGGTATGTTTTTTCTACTAATGCGATACATTTATTATAATCAGCAAATTTAGTTTTTTTAACATCACTTAAAATTAAACAATCATAATGTTTATTCTTTATTTTTTCTAAATCATTTAAAATTATAATTAGAATTTTAATAAAAATTTTAAAGTGTAATTTTTTAGATCTAAATAATTGCTCCATTTTTTTTGTATTTGATTCAAAATCTTTATCTTGCATTAACTTACTAATTAAATTTTTAATATCTTGAATGTAAGATGGAATATCAATATCAGTTTCAATTATGTTAAATATTTGTTTGATTGAACCATCAGTGATTTTATATAATAAGTTTAAATCAAAATTTGTATTTTCATTTTGAAAATATGATATAATTGTTGATTTATCTAATTTGTGAAAATAAAAATCACAACATCTAGACACAATAGTATCTAATAACTTTTCTTTATTATTTGTTACAAGTATAAAAAATGTATTTTTAGGAGGCTCTTCAAGTATTTTCAAAAGAGAGTTACCTGATTCATTTTTAGGATAACATAATTTTTCTGCATTAAATATTAAATGCACTTTTGATCCGTTATCAATATTAAAATGTAAATCTTTTTTTATATCTCTTATAGAATTAATCAAAATTGTTGATGCTTTTTCAAAGAAAATATTTTGATATGGATTAATCATTTTCTCCTTTTTCATATTGATTAACTGTTCAAGAGATTTTTCTGATAAGGACTTAAGTGAGTCTGTATTTTTATTGATAGCTTTTTCTCTAGGAAGTGGTATAATTAAATTAATATTTGGATGTTGAAAATTCATGATTTTGGCAAAATCAGTTTTATTTTGATAATTATTCAAATGAGCTGCAAGCGCAATTGCGTGTGCTTCCTTACCTGTGCCATCAGGCCCATGAAATAGCATTGCGTGTGGTAACTTTTCATTTTCTACCATAGCTTTCAGCTCAGACCAAATTTTTTCATTTTTTATAATATTATCATAAATCATTTTTTTATAAACCAATTTTCTGGATTGATTGGATTATTATTTTTCCAAAGCTGAAACGATAGAATGTTTTGTTTTTTAATTGTTCCAATTTTTTGATTAGTTTTAACTTTTGAGCCTTTCATTACTAGAACTTCTATATTACCATTATAAACAGAAAAATAATCATTATCATGTCTAATAATAATTACAACACCAACTATAGGATTAATGAAATTGATACTTTCAACTACACCATCATAAATTGAAAATATAGGTTGTTCTGATGCGCCTAAACTCATTTTGTTATATTTTTTCCACATTTTAGTTGTTTGAGGTCCAAAAACACCATAGCCGCGGTCACCATTTTTTAGGTTCATGGAAATTTTTTGAAATTTTTTAACAATCGATTTATTTGGATTATTAGGATCAATTTGTTTTGAAAGATAAATTATTTGTTCTTCTTTAGTCATAACTGGCTGTATTTCAATTAAATCATAATCAATTGTAACTTTTGTTTCAGGGTTGGTTCGTTTTCCAAACTTTGTAATCACATTACCATCTAATGGCCAAGGTAATTTTCCTTTCAATTTTTGAATTTCTAGACCCTCAAACAGTTTGGAGGTTTCAATTAGTTTAAGAATTTCTTTTCTAATTGATTGTCTAGCTTTTTCTTTAATCATTATTTGAGATTTAATTTTCTCTTGCTGCTCAAGAGATGTTATATTTTTTTTGTTTAACTGATTTAAATCTTTTTCAAATACTAAGATTTTTGTTTTTGCACTATCTAAAACTAACCCAATTTTGATATATTCATCTTTTAAATCATTTTTAAGAGCAGTTTTTTCATCGATTAGATCATCTAGTTTTTGTTTATAATTTATAAAATTGTTTAATTGTTTATTATAATCAATCAATTGTGAGTTTAAGCGATTACTATCTAAAAATAAATTTTCTTTGTTTAAACTATCTTTAATTCTAATCTGATTAATTTTTTCATATTGATTTGCTAAATCATTGAATGCAATCTTTTGATTTTCAATTAATAATTCATATAAACTTGAATTTACGATAAACATATCCCAATTTTCTGATTCTAACATAAACTCTACTTCACTAGGAGGTTTAAGTGAAAGTGTTTCAATAATTAATGATTTAGTTTTTTTCTTAATAACATCAAGCTCATCTGATGTTTTTATCATCTTTTGATTTATTACATTTATACTATCATTAATTACTTCAATTTTATAGTCTATTGTTTTTTTATTTATATTGAGCTTGTTAATTAAATTTTCAACATCAGCTTTATTATTTTCTACTTGGCCTAAATCTTCATTCAAACTATCTAAAATAAATGTCGCTTCATTTAATAATTTTTCTTTTTCCTCTTTTTTATACCGGTTATTAGATATTTTAATACGCTCTTTTTCTAATTTAGCTTTAATTACATTAATTTTTTGTTCTGAGCTTTCAATACTATTAATTTCTGTTCTTAACTTTTTTTCAAGTGAAATAATTTCTGAATCAATTTCATCCAAACTTTTTTGTTTCGTATCTATATAATTATCTGCATATACAAAATCAAGAGATATGCTTATAATCATATAGAATAAAACAAAGTTAGTCTTGATAATATTTTTGGTAAATAATACTATTTTGTTCATCATAAATAGATAAATAGTCAATAATTTTCTGAAAGGTTAATATTTTTGCAGTTTGCGTAATTTCATATGAATATGCATTTAAAAACTGTACTAGCGGCTTACTATACCCATAATATTCATCATAATCAACGAGCGTTATATAAAACTCATTAAAAAATTTTTCTGCTTCTTCTAATTTAATAGGAGAATGATCAAGCGCATCTTGTGAAACCCAAAAGTTGTAGCGTAATTCTCTATAAATGTTTTGCTCTGTCTGTTTTCTAATTTTTTTTAGCCTAGATTGCCAATTTCTTGAAAAAGAACTATTTTTTGCATCAGAAGCAATGTTTTGAGCTTTTAAAAAATATTTATTGCCCCCTAAATATTCATATGTGTCTAATTCATAAGCTATTTGTAAATATGCAAAACAATTTAAAAGAGAAGTTAACGGATGAAACATTTCAGTTTTATAAAGAGCCTCACCCCTATTATGTGAAAAGTCAAAACTCTTTGAGTAGTGATGTTGATCTTTTTGATTTGAGAATAATACTTGAGCACTTATAACTTTTTCTCCACCACGNTCATATATATTTTCAATCACAAAATGTATNTCAAGTGTTAACTCTAATTGATCNGGGTCATCAAAAAAATAATTATTTTTAAAATAAGATCTGATTTCATCATCAAAATTTTCAAAAATAAACATTTCATTTTCACTGATATTTGAATAATCTATATCTACTAAAACATTAGAAAATTGAGACGTACATACTGATAGAGTTGTTATAAATNATATAATAATTTTATAAAGTTTCATAATAAATGTAAATTTAGTGTATAGTAATATATTAAAATCTGTGATTAATTTATCTTAAAAAGGAGATAATTATGTTTAAAAAAATANTTTTTTTGAGTTTGTTTACTATTTTGTTATCTAATGATGAATCTGAAATAATGTTGAAAGCAGAAAAGACTAATATTTTTAAGGCTACAATTTTAGATGAAAAAATACAATTTGGTTATTCTTATAGTACTGGCTGGTCAACTGGCCCATTTTGGATTGGTATTCATTGCAAAAATGATGAAGAGATTGCAGGATTTCAATTTGAATTACCTGAAAATTTACAGTTGTTAGATGCTACTGGAGGTCGATCTCAAGATGTATTTTCTGATTTACATCATAATAAAAAAGGGATGATATTAGGATTTTCAATGTCAGCAGATAAAATTGCAAAGATATCTGAAGGCGATGATGATATGTTGTTAAAAATTCAAGTGAAAGCTACTAGCGGCAGTAATTTAGAATTTCCAATTAAAACTATTTTAGCAGGGTCTAATGGACAAAAATTAACTTTCAATAGTTCTACTAGTGAACTGCAGATTAAATCAGATACTGGAGAAACACAGTTGATCACAGTTTCATTTTATGAATAATCTTTAATTAGGAGAGATAATGTTATCATGGCATAAACAATTAGTGAAAACTTTGCAAGAAAAGTTAGGTTTTTCTAATTATGCAATAGCTTGGATTAGTTTTATCAAGGGTTCAATCTTTGGTTTAGCCATATATCATCTCTTACTCAAATAGAATTGCCTATGAATCAAAGAAAAAAAATAGTAGCAATTATGTTTACTGGTTTATCTAACTATTCTCAGCTAGTTAAAAAAGATAAAACATTATCCCTTGAAATATTACAAGAGCATGATAATATTTTAACAAACATTTTCCAAGATTATTATGGGAATGTAATTAAACATATTAATGAATCAATATTTATCGAGTTTCCATCTGCAACTGATGCTACGAGATGCGCACTTGCAATTCAAGATAAATTAAAAAAATTCAACGCAACTAGCCCTAAAGATTTTCAAATTAATGTAGGTTTAGGTATACACATGGCAGAGGTATATGAAGAAAATGGTGATCTTTTTGGTGATGGAATTAATCTTGCAGCGCGTATAAAATCAGTTGCTGGTGCAGAAGAAATATTAACCACTCAGGCTGTTTATAATTCCATTAGAAGCGAAAAAGATATTTTTGTTAAAGATATTGGCAGAGTAGTTCTTAAAAACATTGTAGACCCTGAAAGAATATTTAAGGTTTATAAAAATAAAACACACTATGAATCTGAATCATTAGATGGTTTAATTAATAATATGAAAAATAGAGGGGTTGAATTTTTTGATTATAAAGCTTCTCAAAATAAAAACACAAAAGTTGCAATGCACTATATAGAAAATTTAGGATCAGAAGAAGATGAATTTTTTTGCTATGGTATCACTGATTCAATCAATGTGGAATTAAATAAAATTAAAAGCATTGCTGCTCCAACAAGCGCAAGTGTTATTAAGGTCAAAGAGATTAAAGAACCGTCAAAAGTTGGTGAAGCATTGAGTGTTGATTACGTTATTTCTGGTAATCTTATGAAAATGGGAGATCAATTTCGACTTTCATTAAAAATGTTAAATGTAGTTAATTCAAAAGATATATGGGCTGATCAATGGGAAGGAAAAACAGATAATTTATCAGAAATAAAAAACGATATTTTGATTAAAATTTTAGATTCTTTAGATGTACAAATACCGGAAGATTTAAAAAAACAAGCAGCAAAAGAAAAAGCAATTGACCCACATGCATATGAATTATTGATGAAAGCTAAATATGCATATATAAATGCTAATAGCGCATCCGATTTAGAAATAGCTGCAGCTTTATTTAAACAAGCTTTTGACATACAACCTAGCTATATAACTGCAAGAAATTTTTATGCTGTTATTCAGTTTAGACTAAATAAAACTGATGAAGCCATTAATATTTTAGAAGAAGCAGAAAATATTGGAAAGAAAAATAAAGATGATATTGGATTATCTACTATTTATGATAGTTTTGGTATTATATATAAACAAATGGGCAATTATTCTAAAGCTGTGAGTTATTTAAAAGAGGGGTTAAGAATTGCTACAGTTAATGAAATTTTATCTAGAGAGGCCAATATTTTAAATACTTTAGGTCAATGCTATACGCAAATGACACAATTTGAAGAAGCAATAGAATATTTAAAGCGATCAATCAATCTTAAAAGGCAATTAGATAGACCCTCAATAGAAATTTCAAATAGTTTAGGCAATTTAGCAGATGTACACAAAAGAATAGGAGATTATGCTAAAGCTATATCTTTACGTGAGGAAAGCATTGAAATTGCTAGAGAAAAAAGCCAAGTAATGCTAGGAAGATCATTATCAAGCTATGCTAATCTTTTATACTATATAGGACGAACAGATGAAGCACATAAACAATATTTAGAAGCATCAGACTTATGTAAAAAGTTTAAAGATTTTGCTACATTAGGAATTATATATCGACACTTAGGATTAATTGAGTTAAATAATAATGACCCTGAAAAATCAATAAAATATTTAATTCAAGCAAACCAAATACATCAAGAAAGTAAACATCAGATTGCAATGGATACAACCACACTATTTTTAGCACAAGCATATTTAAGAAATGATGATTTAGAAAATGCTACAAAATATATTGACCAGGCGATTATGTTAACAAATCGAAGGCGACATTCAGATAAATCAAAAGGTTTTGATGAATATTATACCTTGCCAGCTAGATGTGTTCAGGNATTAATTAATGCAAAAAAAGATTTAGTNANTANTGATNAGCTTAATACNATATTAGATGANATNAAAACATTACATCAAGATAANCACAAAGGTAGAGAGTTATGGTGGTTAGCACAAGCATATTACCTTGCGAAAGATTTTAAAAAATCACAAGAATGTCAAAAGTTAGCACAAGATGAGCTTTATAGAAAGGCAGATAGAATTAGAGATGAAAAGATTAAAAAAGACTATCTAGAGCTGCCACCACTTCATAAAGAAATATTTATGAAAATAGAAGATGTAGATTTAGTAAATACTAAAGATAATTTAGCTGAAGAAGAAGATTTACGTAAAACTGATGAACCCAGTATTTACAAGTTTTGTCCAAGTTGCGGATTTAATAATGAAAATTTATTTAAATTTTGTCCTTCATGTGGGAGTCCATTAACATCATAAATCTAGGTCAATAAAATGAATACATATGTTATGTTTACAGATATGGTTGGTTATAGTAAACTCACTGGTGATGATCAAAATTTAGCCTTAGAATTACTTAAAGAGCATGATAAAATTATTGAACCTATTATTNACAACAATCAAGGTGCAATAGTAAAGCGAATTGGAGATGCTATTGTTGCTACTTTTTCACAATCAGAACAAATTATAGATAGTGCCGTTGAAATACAAAATGCCCTTAAAAAGCGGAATATTAGCAACACTAAGTCTAGACAAATTGTAATCAGAATAGGACTACATTATGGTGATGTTGTTTTAAAAAACGATGAAGTGTATGGTTTGGGTTATGATATTGCTTCAAGTATAGAGCCAATAGGTGAATTTGGTGGCATAGCATTTAGCCAAGATTTGTATGAAAATTCTCANTATAATGACGAATTGGTTGTTAAAGGATCAAATAATCATTTTTTTGTAAGNCCAGTAGCAAAATTTAGTTTCAAAGTTTGCCCTGAACCAATTACGGTATATAAACTTTATTTAAGTTTACTAGATTGGTATGATGAATCTAGCGAAGAGTCACATTCATATTTAGTCAAGCAAAATATTAACAAAAACATATATGAAATTATCAATAATGATTTACGTATTAAACAAAATTCAAATCATTCAAAATTAGCTATTAATCATTTAGAAAATCATAATTTGTCCTTATCGATNTATCATTTACAAATGTGTTTAGACTATAAACTTAATCATTCATCATTAACTGAATTACAGATTATACACATATTTTGCAGTGTTGGTTTAACAAGAATGGTTGATAGGTTGTGTTCTAAAATAAGTAATAGCTGCTACCTTGATTTCATTAAAGGGTTAAACTATTTTAATAAAAAAGAGTTTCCAAACGCACAAATCTATCTAGAAAAATCTTTAGAAGAAAAAAATGATGTCCCATATATNTTAGATGCATATTTATATCTATTAATCATTTATTTTAATAATAAAGANTATGATAAAGGTTTAAATCTATTCAGTTTTAACGATAAATTTTTTAAANCTAACATTTTTAGTAGTGAAATTTTTATTATTAAAAATATATTTGAAAATTTTCGAGATAATGAATTTAATAATAAACTATTAATTGAAAAGAATATTTTAGATTTAGACCCTAATTATAATAATCAAAAAATATTATTTCTTTATTGGTTTTTAATACAATATTATCAAAAAAAGGAAAATATTGAAAAAGCATTAATTTATCAAGATAGTGCNAGAACACTAATTAATAACCTGGCAAATAAAATTAGCGGATATCAAATTAAAGAGACATTTAATCAAAGTCCTATTTTGCATCAAATGTTAATGGAAGAAATTGAAATTATTTTTAATTCAACTGAANCATCCTCAGGATTTATAGAAATTGAAGATAGTTATAATTCAGGTGACAANNTTTTTAAATTTTGTACTGAGTGTGGTTTCAATAATCAAAAATTATTTAATTTTTGTCCAAGTTGTGGAAANAAGCTTACTAAGTAAAATGAATATTAAATTCACAATAGAATATAAAGGAACAAATTTTCATGGTTGGCAAGTTCAAAATAATGTAATTACTATCCAGGGAGAATTAAACAAAGCTTTTCATATTTTGCTACCAAATATCAAATTTAATATTATAGGATCTGGTAGAACAGATGCAGGAGTACACGCGTTTAATCAAATTGCTTCAGTAAAGTTACCTGAAAAATTAAATTTAGATAAATTTTTCAAATCTGTGAATGGCATTATAGATAATGATATTTATGTAAAACACTATGAAAAAGTTTCAGATGATTTTAATGCACGTTTTTCAGCAACAAGTAGATTATATAATTATCATATTCACACTAAATATTCACCATTTAAAACAGATTCTTCTTGGTACATAAATTCCTGCATTGATATTAATAAGTTGAATGAATGTGCAGATGCTTTAATTGGTGAGCATAACTTTTCATCTTTAAGTAAAAATAATGTAGAAGTTAAAAATAAAGTTTGTTCTATTACTGAATCATATTGGGAACAATCAAAAAATGAGTTAATTTATACCATAAAAGCAAATCGCTTTTTACATCATATGGTACGTTTCATAGTTGGGACATCTATAGAAGTGTCTAAATCAAATTTTTCATTTGAAGATTTTATGAAATTAATAAATAATAAGTCAATTTTAAGTCATCCCATTTGCGCTCCTGCTACTGGATTATATTTAAATGAGATAAAATATGATTAATCGTATTATTTTTATATTATTTCTTTTCATTCTCTTTATGCCATTTTTGGATAAAAATATATCTAATGGTATTTATAATTCTGATGAATCACGAATCATTGATTCAATTGCATCAGTTTCTCAAAGTGTTGTTGGTATATCTGTAATCAATCAAAGTGAAAGTNCTGAATTATCATGGAAAGTTAAGGATGGTATTTTTGCTCCATATACAAATAAAGACTCAATTATAAAAAGTTTAGGATCAGGGTTGATTTATAGTAACAATGGATATGTAATCACAAATTCACATGTAATACAAAATTCAGAGGAAATATATGTTACATTAGCTGGTGGGGAAAAATATTTAGCATCGATTGTTGGATTTGATGAACTAACTGATATTGCTTTACTTAAAGTTGATGGACATGATTTGCCAGTTTCTGATTTAGGAAATTCAAAAAATATTATTGTAGGTCAATGGGTTGTAGCATTAGGAAATCCATTGGGCCTATTTGATTTATCATATGAACCAACAGCTACAATTGGAATTATAAGCGGAGTAAACATTGATTTTGGAGTAAAGAATAAAAAAAATGCTTATCAAAACATGATTCAAACTGATGCATCAATTAATGAAGGTAATAGTGGAGGTCCTTTAATTAATTTAGAAGGTCAAGTTATTGGAATTAATACTTTTATTATGACGGGCTCAGATTCCAACCAAGGTTCAATTGGTATTGGCTTTTCAATTCCAATAAATCGTGTAAAAGATATTGTGCATGATTTAATTCTATATGGTGAAGTTAAGAGAAATTATTCTATGGGTCTAACTTTGAAACCAATGAATGTAACTGTCCAAAAATATTTAAATGTACCTTTTAATAACGGTGCAGTTATAGTTGATATAGAAAAAAAATCTACAGGTATGAACGCAGGNCTAAAAATTGGTGATATTGTAATTAAGGTAGATGGCATTTCTGTAAATTCTATTGAAGATGTAAATGAAATTAATAGACAAAATTTCAGAAAAGCAGGAGATGAAATACAATTAGAGNTATGGAGACAGGGTGAAATTAAATTATTAAATTTAAAGTTAAAAGCATACATATAATTTTGAAGGGGTTAAGATGATAGAAAGATACACAACAAAAGAAATGGGTAGAATTTGGTCAGATGAAAATAAATTCTCTACCTGGCTTAAAGTAGAAATTGCAGTTACTGAAGTTTTAACTGACGATAAAATTGTACCGAAAGAAGATTTAAAAACTATTAAAGAAAAAGCTAAGTTTGATGTAAAGAGAATTCTTGAAATAGAAGAAGAAACTCATCATGATGTAATTGCTTTTTTAACTAATTTATCTGAAAATATTGGTCCATCTTCAAGGTTTATACACTTAGGAATGACTTCTTCCGATTTATTAGATACTTCTTTAGCATTATTATGTAAAGAATCTGGACAAATTATTTTATCTAAATTAGAAACTTTTCACAAAACTTTAAGATTGTTAGCCGTTAAACATAAGGATACCTTTCAAATTGGAAGATCACATGGAGTACATGCAGAGCCCATAACATTTGGTTTAAAGTTAGCATTATGGAGTGAAGAGATTAAAAGACACATAGATAGATTTAAACATGCTCTTGAGGACATTCAGTATGGAAAAATATCTGGAGCTGTAGGGACTTATCAGCATTTAGATCCATCTGTTGAAGAAAGGGCATGTAAAAAGTTAGGATTGAAAGCATCAACTGTTTCAAACCAAGTTGTACAAAGAGATCATCATGCAAATTTTCTTTCTGCTTTAGCACTTTTAGGATGTACAATTGAGAAAATTTCTGTAGAAATTAGACATTTACAAAGGACTGAAGTTTTGGAAGCCGAAGAATTTTTTGCTAAAGGACAAAAGGGATCTTCTGCAATGCCACACAAAAGAAATCCCATTATTACAGAGAGACTTACAGGATTTGCACGGCTATTACGCGCAAATGCAATGGCAGCAATGGAAAATGTAGCACTATGGCATGAAAGAGATATTTCTCATTCATCTGTTGAAAGAATTATTATTCCCGACTCAACTAACTTAATGGACTATATGTTGATGAAATTAAATAAACTTTTTGAAAATTTGATTGTTTACCCAGAAAATATGATGAAAAATTTAAATATGACCAATGGATTGATTTTCAGTCAAGAAGTTTTATTAATGCTAGTGCAAAAAGGCATATCAAGGGAAGATGCTTATAAGTTAGTACAAAAAAATGCTATGCAAGTGTGGGAAAAAAATAAAGATTTTAAAACTTTGCTTAAATCTGATAAAGATATATTAAATTTGTTAAACGAAAATGAGATTGATTCTTTATTTGATTTAAATAAAATTTTAATAAACATAAATAAAGTATTTGAAAGGTTAGATTTAAAATGAAAGATATTATTACAACACAATTAGATAAAACTTTGAATAACTCTATTGCAGACCTTGAAAATTTAGGGCGTCATTATAGAGGAAAAGTAAGAGATAACTACTATTTCGACAATCAAATTTTAATGGTAACGAGTGACAGGGTTTCAGCATTTGATCATGTATTAGGCACNATTCCTTTCAAAGGACAAATTTTATCTGAAATAGCATCTTTTTGGTTTGATAAGACTAAAGAAATAGTACCAAACCATTTCATAAAATCTATTGACCCTCAAGTATTGTTAGTCAAAGAGGCAAAACCATTGCCAGTAGAAGTAATAGTAAGAAGATATATTACAGGTAGTTTATGGAGAGACTATGAAAATTCAAAGCACCATGTTTATGATCTAGATTTTGGTGATAATTTGAAAAAAAATCAAAGATTTTCTTCAGCAATGCTAACGCCATCTACAAAAGAAGATTATGGAAAGCATGATATGCCAATATCAAGGAAAGAAATAATCAATCAAAAATTAGTTGATAAAGAGATTTATGAAAAAGCTGAAGAATATGCACTTGCGCTTTTTGCTGAAGGTGAAAAATGGGCTAAGAAACAAGGTTTAATATTAGTTGATACAAAGTATGAATTTGGTTTAGTTGATGGTGAGCTTATCGTAATTGATGAAATACATACACCAGATTCAAGCAGATATTGGATTGAGAGCGAATATGAAAAAAGGTTTGCTGCAGGTGAAGATCAATTAATGTTAGATAAAGAAAATATGAGACAATGGCTTATTAGTAAAGGCTTCTCTGGTGAGGGAACACCCCCTGAGCTTGAAGATGATATTCGTATTCTTTTATCTGAAAAATATATGGAGTTATATAAAATTTTAACAGGAAAAGATTTTATACCATCTTCTGGAGATGTGAGTAATAGAATTCAGAATAATATAAAAAATGCGGGATTCTAATAAATGAGAGTAAAAAAATATTTGCCAAGTATTATTACTTTGTCAAATCTATTTTTAGGATTTCTATCAATATTATATATCCAAAAAGGAGAATTTGCTTTTGCTTGTCATTTAATTTTAATTGCAGCATTATTAGATTCATTTGATGGAAAGCTTGCAAGAAAAATTGGTGTTGTTTCTTCATTTGGTAAAGAAATTGATTCATTAGCGGATGTTGTTTCGTTTTGCTTATCACCTTCTTTTCTTGTATTCAATATATTATTTTATTCAAATATTAGNACATATGATGCGGAATTATTTTTTATTTATTTAGCTTTAATTTCTTCTTTTCCTTTATTAATGGGNGCTATACGTTTAGCAAGATTTAATGTTGAACATGATGAAGAAAATNATAGTAAATATTATGTTGGCTTACCAAGTCCTATGTCAGCAATAGCAATTTGTTCTGTAATTTTATTAAAGTTAGAAATGATTGANAAAACATATAATATTACTATATCAGAAATTAATTTTTTTACATTTAATATTGTTTTGCCTGTTATCATTTTTCTATCATTTTTAATGATAAGTAAACTTCAATTTTCAAAATTTCCATTNTTTTCTTTTAAAAAAGGNAAAGAAAATTCAATCAGATTAGTACTAATGNTGATTAGCATTGTTCTTATGTTTATAACTAGTGTAATNGGATTATTACACATTATGTTATTTATATTTTCAGCATATTATATNTTGAGTAATATACTTTTTCATTTTGTTAACAACTCAATTCGGTTAAACGAATTAAAAGAAAAANTAAAAAATAAAAAGAAAGATCTATAAAATTATGAAAGCAATTATATTTATTAACTATAAAGAAGGTATTTTAGATCCTGAAGGTGTCACCATCAGTAAGGCGCTAGATAATATGGGTATTAATGGTATAAATGAATTATCTGTTGGAAAATGTATTGAAATGAATTTAGACTGTAGCTCAAAAGATGAAGCAAAAAAAATCGTGGAAGCATCTTGCGATAAATTATTAGCAAACCCTAATACAGAAACGTATAAATATAAAATTATGGAAGAATAATATGAAATTTGCTGTTATAGTATTTCCNGGTTCAAATTGTGATAACGATGCTTATTATGTTGTAGAAAAACATTTAGGTTTATCAGTTGATTTTGTATGGCATAAAGATAATAATTTAGATGGTTATGATTGTATAATCATACCAGGTGGTTTTTCTTATGGAGATTATCTTAGGGCGGGAGCAGTTGCAAGATTTTCTAATATTATGGAAGAAATAAAAAAGGCCTCCATTAAAGGAAAATTAATTATAGGTATATGCAACGGTTTTCAAATACTTGTTGAGTCCGGTTTATTACCAGGTGCATTAATTACAAATAATTCAACAAGTTTTATTAGCAAAAATATTAATCTACAAGTTGTTAATAACGAATCTATTTTTACAAGTAATTATGTTAAAAATGAAACAATTTCAATGCCAATTGCTCATAAACAGGGTAATTATTATGCAAACTCTGAATTATTAGCACAACTCAAAGATAACAATCAAATTGCATTTAAATATACTAACAACCCTAATGGGTCTTGTGATGATATAGCAGGCATTTTCAATGACAAAAAAAACATATTAGGTATGATGCCTCACCCTGAAAGAGCAGCTGAAAATATTTTAGGTTCANAAGATGGAATCAAAATTTTTGAATCAATGATATCTAAAATTTAATTTATGTTAGGNGTCTGGGAAATTATCTTAATCTTTACATTCATAGCAATTTTTATAGGACCNAATAAAATTCCTGAATATTTAAATTACTTAAAAAAAGGAACACGCGAGTTTAAAAAAGCAGTTAATAATTCAAAGGAATAACATGTCAATGAATAATATATCTGAAAGAATAGATAAATTTGATAAGAATTATAGTATAGAAAATGAAAAATATAATTGCTTCACAAATAATTTGTCTGANTACGCAAGGTCTTATNTTTCTGANAAGAATGGGTTACTTAATGATAAATTGATTGCAATTAAAGATAACATTAATATAAAAGGTTATCCTACCACTTGNTGTTCTAAATTATTACAAAGCCATAAATCAGTTTATGATGCAACAGTTATCACAAAAATTAAAAATCAGAATGGTTCAATTGTTGCTAAAACAAACATGGATGAGTTTGCAATGGGTTCCTCAACTGAATATTCTTGCTATGGTTCAGTATCAAATCCCCATGACGTAACTAAGGTTTCTGGCGGTTCAAGCGGAGGGTCAGCTGCTGCTGTTGCAGCAAAATTAGTAGATATTTCATTAGGAAGTGATACTGGTGGTTCTGTGAGNCAGCCGGCAGCTTTTTGCGGAGTTTATGGNTTAAAACCAACCTATGGCTCAATATCAAGATATGGTTTAACTGCATTTGCATCTTCTTTAGATCAAATTGGTATTTTTGCAAATGATACAATTGATATATATCATATGTTTAAAACAATTGCAGGTCATGACATCAATGATTCAAATACAATTAATCAAGATATAAAATTAGATTTTAATCAAAAAAATGTAGATAAAATTAAAATCGGATATTCAGAAAAATTATTTAATGAATTACAGCCTGGATTAAAAGAAAAATATTTGGAAGTAATTAATTTTTTAAAAAATCAAAACTTTACTGTAGAAAATATTGATATTAAAATGTTGGATTTAGCAATTCCAACTTATTATATCATAGCAACTGCAGAAGCTTCATCGAATTTATCTAGATTTGATGGTATTAGATATGGCAATCAAAAAAAATCTAATAAAATTAACGAACTTTATACTAGTACCAGATCGGAGTTNTTTGGACAAGAAGTAAAAAGAAGAATCATGTTAGGTAATTATGTTTTATCATCAGGATATTATGATCATTATTATAGTAAAGCATTAAAAGTTAGAAGATTAATAACTGAACATTTATTATCACANCTATCTAAATTTAATGTTTTACTTNTACCAACTTCACCATCAACAGCATTTTCTAAAAATGAAAAAAAAGATAATCCTCTTGAAATGTATTTATCTGATATATATACTATTCCAATTAGCTTATCAGGGCTACCTGCTCTTAATATACCTATTGGTCAAGTTGATGAATTACCCATTGGTATGCAAATATGCTCTAACTATTTAGGAGAAAATATTATATTTTTATTATCACATTATTTGGAAAAACATTATAAATAAGGAANCAAAATGTCAGGTCATAGTAAATGGTCAACAATTAAAAGAAAAAAAGGTGCAAAAGATGCTAAAAGAGGAGCAGAATTTACACGTTTAGGTAAAGATATCACCTTAGCATCAAGAGAAGGTGGGGGTGATATAAACATGAATGCNGCTCTTAGGTTAGCTGTNAAAAAAGCCAAGGCTGCAAATATGCCAAATGATAATATTGAAAGAGCAATCAAAAAAGGAACGGGTGAATTGCCTGGNATTAAATATGAAAGTTATATTTATGAAGGTTATGGTCCAAAAGGNATAGCTTTATTAATAGAAGTATTAACAGATAATAAAAATAGAACAGTTCCTGAAATAAGACATTTATTGTCTAAAAATAATGGTAATTTAGGTGAGTCAGGTTGTGTGAATTGGATGTTTGAAAAAAAAGGAACTATTTTGATAAAAAAAGAAAATTTAGATGAAGAACTTTTTATAAATGATTTACTNGAGTTAGATATNGATACTTATGATGAATATGATGATGAGTTTCAATTAATTGTTTCACCAGAAGATTTTTCTGATATAATTAAGAATTTAGAAGATAAAAAATATGATATTGAAGGAGATATTTCTTTGGTTCCTATAAATACAATTGCTATTACAAGTAATGATTTAGAACAAGTTAGTAATTTGATTGATAAGTTAGAAGATCATGATGACATACAAAAAGTACATACTAATTTGGAAGTTTTAGATTAATGCTTGTACTAGGAATTGATCCAGGTTTAGGTAATACGGGTTATGGAATAGTTAAAATTCAAAATAATGATTTTTCATTAGTTGATTTTGGAGTTATTAAAACAAANACAAAAGATAAATTGTCTTATAGNTTAAAAGTTATTTTTGACGGCATAAATGATTTAATATCAGAATATAAACCTTCAATTTTTTCGATTGAAGAAATATTTTATAGTAAAAATGTNAAATCATCCTTACTATTAGGTCATGCAAGAGGTGTTTCCATTGCAGCTGCATCAACAAATGATTTATTAGTTTATGAATACTCTGCCAGAAAAATTAAGCAATCATTAACTGGTAATGGAAATGCACATAAAGATCAGGTAAGGTTTATGGTAAAAAATATGTTAAAATTAAANACAGCACCAAATTCATCAGATGCCTCAGATGCATTAGCTATAGCGCTATGTTATGCTTTACAAAATAAATTGGAATTCTAATGATAGTCCAAATTACCGGCATATTAAAATATAAAAATNTCAATGAAATAGTTATAGATGCTAACGGAATTGGTTATTCATGTAATATTTCAACAACTACATACAATAAATTACCTGATGTTGATGAAAAATTTACGATTCTAACCTACTTACATATTATGGAAAATAAGCATGCACTTTATGGATTTATAGATCAATCAGAACGTCAATTNTTCACCTTATTGATTAGTGTCTCTGGGATTGGACCTAAAATTGCTATACAGTTATTATCAAAAACTGACAATCAAAAAATGAGTCAAATGATTATTAATGGCGATGTTAAAATGTTATCATCGTTACCGGGAATAGGCCCAAAGACTGCAAAGAGATTGATTATAGAGCTAAAAGATAAATTTACATTCGCCACTGATGATACAATTCCAGATGATAATACTTATTCAAAAAGTCATCAAGATGCTTACAATGCCCTTATAACGTTGGGTTATAAATCTATTGACATTCAAGAAAAAATACAAAATTATGTAGTTTCAAACCCAGAAATAACCACAGAGGAATTAATTAAATTTTGCTTAAAGGATTTGAAATGAAAAAAACAGCATTATACAATTCACATATAGATTTGCAGGCAAAGATGGTACCTTTTGCAGGGTACGAAATGCCGGTAACTTATCAGAAGATATCTAATGAATATGAATCAGTTAGAAATAATTGTGGAGTTTTTGATGTTTCACATATGGGACAAATATGTATTAGTGGAGATGATTCTATATCATTAATTCAAAAACTAACGGTAAATGATGTTACTGACTTAAATGATAATGAAGCTCAGTATACAGCTATGTGCAATAATGATGGTAATATAATTGATGATTTAATTGTTTATAAGTTAAATGATAAAAACTTACTCTTAGTTGTAAATGCATCAAATACGCAAAATATATTAGATTGGATGAAATCACATCAAGATAATTATGATCTTAATATATCTCTACAAAATAATACAGACTCACTAATCGCAGTTCAAGGTCCAAACAGCAGACAAATATTAAATGAAATTTTGAATATTAATTTAGATATAAAATTTTACCATTTAATGCAAACTCAACTATATAATGACAATGTTATCATTTCTAGAACTGGATATACTGGAGAGCTTGGCTATGAAATTATGGCTAATCATGATACTATTAGAAAATTATGGAATCTTTTAATTCAAAAAAATGTTATGCCATGTGGTTTAGCAGTTCGAGATGTTTTAAGAATGGAAATGAAATATTGTTTGTATGGTAATGATATTTCTTTAAACACAAATCCAATTGAAGCAGGATTATCTTGGATTGTAAAATTCAAAAAGGATTTCATTGGTAAAGATTTCTTATTAAAATATAAATCTAGCAAAAATCAAAAAAGATTGATAGGATTTCGGATGATAGATAAAGCAATCCCTAGAAAAGGATATAGCGTTTTGTTTGATAATAAATCTATTGGTATTGTAACAAGTGGGACTCATTCACCTAACTTATCAAAAGGTATTGGCTTAGCATATATTGATAATCAATATAATAAAATTGGAAATATGATTAACATTGAAATAAGAAATAGATTAATGAAAGCAGAAATAGTTAAAACTCCATTTGTACAGAATACTTCAATTCATTCCTAATACAGGCACATAAATAATGAAAAAAAATAATGAAATTTTAGCCATTCTATTAGCAGTAATATCTTTATTTATTTTTGTAAGTTTGCTTGAATTTAAATCTATATATGAGCCACATATTTTATTTTCATTATTTAATTCAGAAAATATGTCGCATATACAATTACCATTTACGGGTATTCTAGGAGCTAGTATTTCCGCGATTCTAATCAAATATTTCTTAGGTTATGGATCTTTTATGGTATGCACTATTATGTTTATGTATTCATATTTAATTTTTACACAAAAAGATTATACAAATAAAAAATATGTGTTTTTATCTTTATATCAAATAGCTGCAGGTTTATGGATATCAGTTTTTTTAACTTGGTACATCGGCCCAAGTAATGAAGCAGGAATTATAGGGTATNTTATACATACTTTTTTAAATGATTTTATCAAAAATTTTATCTATATATTACTTCCCATCACTCTATTTATTATCATAAGAGGTTTTATTGATTTTTCTATATATGAGTTAAGTCAAAAAATATTATTGCATATAAAAGATTTATATAACACAAAAAAAACAAATACTATAGAAATTAAAAATGAAGAACCTAATGTATCTCAAGGCTTANCTGAAACACTTGAAGAATCTAAAAGTAATATNGAAGATATTGATAATAACTCAATTGATGAAAGTAGTGATGATCAGCACGAATTAGAAGAAAATATTCCAAATGATATAATTATTGAAGAACAAGATTTAATTGATGAAAGTAATATTGATGATATTAATAATTCTGATTATGATAATTATAAATTACCTTCTTCAAATTTATTAAACGAACCCATAGAAATTACTAACGAGTTAAATGAAGATGATTTNAAAAATCAAGCTTCACAATTAATACATGCGCTTGAAACATTTAATGTTAAGGGGCAAGTGATTCGTATTTCTCCAGGACCTGTTATAACACTTTTTGAAATTGAGCCTGCTGAAGGTGTTCGTGTGAATAAATTTACTACNTTATCAGATGATTTGGCGCGNGTTATGCAAGCAAGTAGCATTAGAGTTATAGCACCAATTCCAGGAACTAGATCTGTAGGTATTGAACTTCCAAATAAAAATCCTCAAACGGTTTATTTAAAAACTATTTTAAACTCTGAAAAATATGTTAATTCTAATTCTAAATTAACAATTGCTGTTGGCAAAACAACAACAGGTGATGCATACACATTTGATTTGAGTTCTTTGCCTCACCTACTCATTGCTGGAGCTACTGGAGCTGGTAAATCAGTATGTATTAATACTATCATAATGTCAATATTATATAAAGCAAAACCTGATGAAGTAAAGTTTGTTCTAATTGATCCTAAAAAATTAGAATTATCTATTTATAAACAATTAGTTGGTTATCATTTGATTACTTCCTCTAACTTAGATGAATATGTTATGACTACAGCTGAAAATGCAGTTGGTATTTTAGATGCTTCAATCAATGAAATGGAAAGAAGATTTTCTCTTTTTGCTGAATCTAATGTGAGAAATATCGGTGAATATCATGCTAAGTATACAAATGATAATACAATGGAAAAAATTCCATATCTAGTTGTTTTAATTGATGAATTGGCCGATTTAATGATGACATCTAGCAGAGCAGTTGAAGATCCTATAACAAGATTAGCTCAGAAAGCAAGAGCAGTAGGTATACATTTAGTCGTTGCAACACAAAGACCCTCTGTTGATGTAATTACAGGACTAATTAAATCTAATTTCCCAGCTCGTTTATCTTTTCAGGTATCATCAAAAGTTGATTCACGAACTATATTAGATCAAATGGGAGCAGAGAAACTTTTGGGCAGAGGTGATTTATTATTTTTAAAACCTGGAACGGGGGCTCCCATAAGATTACATAATGCATTTATAAATTTGGATGAAATACAAGAAGTTTTAACTCATATAAATGATCAACCAAAACCAAATGAAATTAAATTGCCAGAAGCTAAAAAAGTGTCATTTGAAACTTCAGGTAACCTAGATGCAGATCATGATGAGTTATTAGAAGATGCTGCCAGATTAATTATTGATACAGGACAAGCCTCAGTCTCTTTACTGCAAAGAAAATTTAGGATAGGATATAGTAGAGCAGGAAGATTAATTGATGAATTAGAATCACTTGGTATTGTAAGTGGATATAGCGGCTCTAAGGCTAGAGATATATTAGTTGATTCTTCATATATTGAAGATATATTTAAAAAATAATTGATATGTATAGATATCTTTTTTTCATTTTTGTAATTACCTCAATATGCACAAGTAAGACTTTTTCAAAATTTACTTTAAAAAACAGTAATTTCGTTCAAAGCCCAAATAAACTAATTACATTTAAATATAATAATAATTTGGAAGGTCTGCCAAATTCAGGTAGTGGTAAAATTTTCATTGATAGCACTAAGTATAAAGTAGATTTAGGAAAACAGATTATTATGGTGAATGATAAAGTTTTAAAACGATATAATGTTAATACAAATCAATTATTCATTGAAAATAGTCACCCTACAGTTGATTCAATATTTTTCAATTTTTTTAATGATAATTTTTTAGATTTGATATATGAAAATAAAAATGATTATAATTTAAATTTTAAATTTAATCTAGATTCAACTGATATAGTTGAAATAAGTGCTTGGTACCAAAATTATAATATTAAGATTTATGATATTAAATTTACCTATCAAAATATTGATAATAGTACAGTATTTATGTTTAACTATCCTGAAGCATTTATATTTGATTTAAGAGATTAATATGCAAAGTATAAAAATATTTTTTAACATTCTAATTAGCATTTTTATTACAATTTTTAGCGTTAATTTATTTTTTAATAATGAAAAAAATAACATCAACTTTTCAGATTTAATACATATACTCAAAGATGGCTGGATATATTTATTATTAGCATGCATTTTATTGATTGCCAGTGTTTTTTTAAGAACTTACAGGTGGATTTACCTCTTTAAATCAGANTCAANAATAAATTTTTTTCTTTTATTTAAATCACAATTAATTGGATATTTTTCAAATAATGTTTTTCCAATAAGAATTGGAGATGTTGTAAGAAGCTATGTAGTATCAAAACATACAGATAAAGAAACCAGCTACATAATTGGAACCATAGCAATGGAGAGAGTGGTTGATACATTGGCGATTATTACCTTAAGTATAATAACCTTGTTTTATTATGGTGCAG
>NZRW01000059.1 GCA_002701185.1 Fidelibacterota bacterium | reverse complement strand
TCGTTTTAACTGATAGCATTCATGGAATAAATGAAGAAGATATTTTATGTTCATTTAAAGAAGATGGTAAATACAGTTTAATTTTAAAAAAAGAATTTGCAAATAAATACGGTATGTCATATGACTTTATTGCTGCATGGATATCATTAGAATTATATTCTTCTCTTGACTCAGTAGGTTTGACCTCAATGTTTTCTAAAGCCTTATCAGACAATAATATCAGCTGTAATGTTATAGCTGCTTATCACCATGATCATATTTTTGTAAATTATAAGGATAAGGAACTTGCTTTTGATATTTTGAACAAACTAAAGTTTTAACTATGAAAAATATATTTACAGATCACCCAAATTCGGTTGGTGAGTCTTATTTTAAGCATATGTTTTTTGCTATTAAAGTTGGCTTAAAATTAATTTTGTGGGGTTTTGCAGCTATCTTTCATGCTATATTTCCTTTTATGCTTAAAACATATGTATCTTCGAGTATTAAGAAATTACACGACGATATTTTTGTAAATAGANTAGATAAATAAAAATTAAATGAAACAGTGTAAAGCATGTCTTGAAATGTATAATCTCCCTGGTCCTACTAAATGGGGTAAAATTCGTTTTTTTGGTGATTATTGTCCTAAATGTGGAACATTCAATTCTGATATAAATAAAAACTCAATAATTAGTTTTATAATATTTATTGTAATAGCAATTATGCTTTATTTAATGGGTATATTGTAATAATTAATTAATATTTATGATGAAAATTTTTAAGTCTGGTCTGTTAATATTATTCTGTTTATCAATTCTGAATTCTCAACAAGTATCTCCATGTCATACTATTGCTAGCGAAACAGATATTAACAATGGACTCAAAGAGTGGCCAAAAATAGAAAAGGGTAAATCTCTAAAAATTAACGCTCTTATTGGTTACCAATATGAGACAATGGATAACAAATTAAATTCATTTTATTTCACAGATAAGACATCTTGGTGGAAAAATATAAATGATGATCCATGGAGTGAATATCCTTTATTTGATGATGATTTTGTACCACCAGAGTTAAACTTTTCAGAAAATGTAGATGATAATCTAAGGTGGATGTGTGGATATTCATATATAGTTGATATACCAAAAGATTATGATTCTAAGAAAGAGTACCCATTAGTAGTCTTTCTTCATGGTGGAGTTGATGGAAATCAAAGTAAATTAAAATATAGAGCAGGCTTAAGAAATTCTTTTTATATGTCTGATGACAATCAATATATACTAGTAGTACCATTTAAACTAGGATTTGATTGGGACCCAAAAAAAATAATTGATATAATTGAAGATGTTAAATCAAATTTAAGTGTTGATGTATCAAGAGTTCATTTAACTGGACTTAGTATGGGTGGAAGAGGATCTTTTATTGTGGCTTCTGAATATCCTGATGTTTTTGCATCTATTATGCCTTTATCTCCCCATCACACCCCATATAACTACTTATCATTAAAAGACAAAGTAAAAAATATACCAATCTTAATTAGTCATGGAGATATTGATCAAGTATCCTCATTTGATATAGCAAAAGAGATGTATGAAGAGTTAAGATCTTTAGACGCAGAGGTAACATTTAAGGTAAGATCTGGAATTGGTCATACTGGTTGGGAAAGTTTTTATTCAGATAAGGAAAATATAAATTGGTTATTATCTTGGAGAAAAGAGTAAAAGTTTAAACTAATTATGGAAATTATATTATTTGAGTTTTTACATCTTGTATTACTCGGAGTTATAGTCTGTGTTGCAATAGCAATTCCTTTTCTATGGTTAAATTATTCAAATAAAAGAAAGACTAATAAAATTTTAACCTGGCTAGTTTTTCTATTATTATTTTGTCTATTAACTTGGCTAGTAGTTAAACTGTATAATTAAATTCTAATAGTTCAATTTAAAAATATCATCTAAAAGTTCTTTAATTTGAGGATATTCAGTAAAGATGATTGAGTCAATATATTCTGTATCATACCCTTTATAAAAGTCTGTTAACTCTGAATATCTTTTTTGATATTTAGTCATTTTTAACCAAGTTATTTCTTTGAATTTATTCTTATTACTTTCTTCAGTAAAAAAATCATCAGATGTAAAATTTTCAAAATATCTTCTTGCAGAATTTACTCTTATGTATTGAGAATCAATTTTTACCCATCTCTGAAATTCTTCAAAAGTAGGATATTCGAGTATAGANATATTACCAATATTATCAGCTGAATTTATTGACTTTGTGTCTCCAGTAAACCATTTATTAAACAAATAAATACCAACACATAATAATATCACCAGAATTACTTTAAATCTTATTTTCATTTGTTATAAGCAATTTAAAAATTATTAAATTAGTGACATGAGGCATGCTCTTATTCTTTTGGCAATATTTATTACTAGTTTTTCTCAAAGTCAAGAATTCAGAATAACAAAGCTAAACGGTTTTAATGTCAGGCTTTTCAACTCCAAAGTTATGATAACTAATGATTCAATCTCATTCACATATAGAAGGCGACCACCTTTAGCAGTTAAAATCCTAAAAACAGAGGAGGTCAATAATAAAAAATATATTTATCCAGAAATAGAATCTCCAGTTGAAGAATCCTATTATACTTTATATAATGATGGTAAAAAAACTTTTCTTGATCAATTCCTAATTGTTAATGGTGAGACAGTTGAGCTTAAGATGCAGTTATCCCTAATAGATTAAATATGAAAAACGTACTACTGATATATTTTTTTCTATTTATTTCATTTATTGCATCTTCTCAAGCAAAGTATGTATCTGATGAAGAATTTAATGAAAAAATTACTTGGCTTGAACCACATGAACTATACCTTCAGCTTGTTGATGTTTACAAAAAAATTCCAGGAGTAAAGACTACATATGCTTGGGAGGTTGATGGTTTGTTGTATGTTGACCCTCCTATGCTTCTTGCAAGTCAAGTGAAATATATAGAGGTAGTTAATAATATCCTCCAGAGTAACATATGTCAGTGTAATCTAATTGTCAAAACATTTGTAACAGAGAAAGAGTTTAACAGTAGAAAAAATATTCTAAATAGACTTAATAAAAATAGAGTCAAAAAGACAAAAAAGAAGAAAAAGAAAAATTAATAATTATACAATGAGAAAATTTATACCCCTCCTAATTGCTTTTTTTGCAATTCAGTTTTCATATTCACAATACGAAGGATACTCTTCGGATTCATGGAATAACCAAGTTAAGACAGAAGAAATATTTTCTAATAAAATAGATAAATCTTCTTTTAAAAAGCATTTAAAGAAACTTACTGAAAGACCACATGTTGTAGGAAGTGAGGGAAATGCTGAAGTTATTAGATATATTGGACAGGTTATGGATNATGCAGGTTTCAAAGTAACTAATTATCCATATGATGTATACCTNCCAAATAAGCCAGGTAAATCACTTATAGAAATTGTTACACCATCCAGAGA
This sequence comes from Fidelibacterota bacterium, assembly GCA_002701185.1. Lineage (GTDB taxonomy): Bacteria > Fidelibacterota > Marinisomatia > SCGC-AAA003-L08 > D37C17 > TMED6. Next base: position 3,752 of record NZRW01000059.1, on the reverse strand, counting down.
TGTTCTAAATCAAAAGGAAGATATAATTCCAGGTGATCCATTTACACAGGATCCTGAGCTTTGGAAAGGTTGGAATGCTTTTTCTGGAAGTGGGGATGTAACTGCAGAAGTTGTTTATGCTAATTATGGTAGAAAACAAGATTTTGAGCAGTTAAAAGAACTTGGAGTTGAAGTTAAGGGAAAGATTGTAATAGCAAGATATGGAGGAAACTTTAGAGGTTATAAAGCTAAATTTGCAGAGGCAAATGGTGCTGCAGGTTTAATTATTTTTACTGATCCACAAGACAGTGGTTTTACAAGAGGGCTTGTATATCCAGAAGGTCCATTTTATAACTCATCTACTATACAAAGAGGGTCATTGTTAACAACAGANTTTACTGGTGATCCATTAACTCCNTTTGAGCCAGCATTACCNNTGGATGGTAAAAAGAAGATNAAGAGATTAGATCCAAAAGATGCTCAATTGCATACAATACCAGTTACTCCAATAGGATATGGTGAAGCGCAAAAAATATTAGGCCAAATGCAAGGAAATCCAGTTCCCTCTTCATGGCAAGGTGGTCTTCCATTTACTTATAGACTTGAAGGAGGCTCTTCTCTTACAGTTAGGTTAAAAGTTGATCAAAAGATAGATTTCGTTCGTGCAACCAACGTAATTGGTATGCTTAAGGGAAGTGAATCTCCAGATGAATGGATTATTTTGGGTTGTCACCTTGATTCATGGGGTTTTGGTGCCACAGATCCAAGTAGTGGAACAGCTATGCTGCTTAGTTTAAGTGAAACACTAGGTAAGTTGAATGATGAAGGATATAGACCTAAGAGATCAATTCTAATTGGTCACTGGGATGCAGAAGAGCATGGTGTTATTGGTTCAACTGAATGGGTAGAGCAAATGAGAGATGAACTAAGTGCTAAAGGTGTTGTATATATGAACTTTGATGGAGCAGTATCCGGGAAAGGTTTTGGAGCTTCATCAGCACCAACATTAAAAAAACTCTTGGTAGAAGCTTCAAAAGATGTGAAATATCCATACACGGATCAAACATTATATGAATTCTGGAACAGAAACAATCAAGATGAACCTCCAATTGGTAACTTAGGAGGTGGTTCAGATCATATTGCTTTTTATATGCATGTTGGTGTTCCTTCAATGAGTGGGGGAGCAGGTGGACCAAATGTTTATCATTCCAATTATGATAGCTTTAGGTTCTATGAAAGATTTGTCGATCCTGAATTTCAAATGGGAGCTATGGTAGAACATATGGCAGGACTTATGACTCTTAGAATGGCTAATGGAGATTTANTTCCATATAATTTAAATCGTTATGCATCAGATTTAAAAATGCATATTTCAAATGCAGAAAATAAAATTAATTTATATAATAAAGGTTTTGATGGGTTTAGCTCAACTTCTAAAGCAATTCAATCTCTTGAACAAACATCAGAAAAGCTAACTCAAAAAATCCAGTCTTATTTAGCAGAGGGAGATTTTTCAAAAAAAGAGCTTTCAAACTTAAATCAACAATTGATAGGTTTAGAAAAAAGTTTCATATCAGATAAAGGAATGTATTTTGGTTCATGGTATAGATCTCTTTATGCCTCGTCAGATCCATTTAGTGGATATGCTGCATGGATTTTACCAGGATTAGAATATGAAATAGCATTAAAATCATCAGATAGGCTTGAAGAGTGGGACTCTAGGTACTCAGAGGCTGTAAACTCATTAAATCTAAAAATGAATGAATTAATAAATGATCTTAGTAAATGACAAAAGATAATTCAATTGGTGATTTATTAGATAGGTTGCAAGAGGAAATTAAGAACCCAAAAGACTCTGTCCATCAAATAGTTTTAAAGATTACAATTGATAATATAAATAAACTATTGAATAAAAATTAATAACATGAAAGAAGAAGAAAAAGAAGAATACCCAGGTGAATTCAAAGACAATATTATCAAAATAATAGTTTTACTTCCAGCAATTTTTTGTGGTATTTTATATTTTTTTTATGATGACAACGATATGTATTTATGGTTATTTTTGGGATTTCTATTTCTTGATTTAATAATATTTCAATTTATTAGAAAGAAAAAGAAATAACAATTGGAAGGTGGTCTGATGGCCAAAGTCCACTAGAGAGTCTTNNCATAANATGTGTGTAATTTGAAATCTGAATATTTTTTGTAAAAATATAATCTATTCTATTTATAAGTTCACTATTGATATCAAATCCATTAAAGGTTCCTTGGGGTCCTTCTATTGGGAACTCATAAAAAGAATCATTAAGCCATTCGGATAATTTTAAAATTGGAGTTTCATTAGGTTCAGAGTTGAAATCTCCCATTACAATAATTGCACTTTCAAGGTAATTGTTTTTCTCTATATGTTTTAATATAACATCTACAGAATTTTCTCTAGCAATTTTGCCAATATGATCAAAATGAGAGTTGTAAATAATTAACTTATTATTTGATTTTGACACTGTAAAACTACCAACAGTAGCAATTCTGTTTAATGCTGCGTCCCATCCAATTGAAGGAACGTTTGGGGTGTTTGACAACCAAAATGTCTCAGAGTCATTCAAGACTAGTTTTTGATTATTGTAAAAAATTGCAGAATACTCACCACTATTTCCTCCATCTCTCCCTTCACCAATCATATCATATTCATCTAATTCATCTGATAAATAGCTTATTTGACTAGGTAGACCCTCTTGAATTCCTAAAATATCTATTTTTTGATTTTTAATGATTGAAACAATTTCTTGCTTTCTATTGTCCCATGAGTTAACTCCATCACTATCAACATCTAATCTGATGTTAAAAGACATTANATTATATGCATCACTCGAGTTAGAACAAGAGTTAATTAAAAAAAATAATAGTATCAAGAATGAAGAATAAAATCTATTCATGATTTTAAATTTAATTGTTAATTATCTTTTAAAATATACAATAAACCACAAGAATTAACAGATCATATATAAATTTGGANTAATATGAGAATATTTAGACGAANTTCTTACTTAATTGGTCGTAATAAAGCCATTCAAAAATTATCATATTCTAAAACATATATGTTCTACTCATTGAAAATGATGTACTACAAATTTGGTTGGCTAATCAAACTTGCAAAAAAATATCTTATTAGATGATATTATTGCTTGAAGTGTTCTTTAAAGGTGTTTATTCAGAGTATNCCTGGTTAAAGAAAGAATATACAGAAAAGTATAGTAATCAAAAGAAGTATTCAGAGCTTTCTCCAAAGCAGATAAGAGGAATTATAGATAAGTATTACAATGATCTTTATGATAATAATACAAGAAAACTACTATTCAAAAGTGTAGAGAAAATTCAAAATATTTTAGATAAAAGATTAAAGAGTTTTGAAAATGACACATATAATGAATTAAATAGATTTGGAGATTTAAACCTTTATAGATATTATCAATTTGTAGTTGCCTACAAAAAAGCACTCGTAAAATATTATAAAGAAATAATCCTAAATTAGAATACTAATAAAATTTCTAGATGCAAGCAATCCCTAAGAATACCATCAGTTTTTTAAAAGAGCTAAAGTTGAATAANAACAGAGATTGGTTTAATGAAAATAAAGAACGTTTTAATNCTATTCTAAGTGAAGTAAAAATATTTGCTCAAGAGGTTANTGATTCTCTTAATGTTTCAGATGATATCGAGAAATTAAAAATATTTAGAATATATAGAGACTTAAGGTTCTCCAAAGATAAAAC
>NZRW01000058.1 GCA_002701185.1 Fidelibacterota bacterium | reverse complement strand
TCAATGACAACTATTCTATCAGCATCACCATCAAAAGCCATACCTAAGTCATAGTTTTCATTTTTAATTTTATTAATGATATCAATTAAATTTGAATCTACTGTTGGATCAGGATGATGGTTTGGGAAAGATGAATCAATATCACAATATAGTTCATCAACATGAACTCCAAGTTTTTTTAGAGTTTGAGGGACAGTTATGCAACCACAAGCATTACCAGAATCAACAATTACTTTTAGTTTTTTATCTATTGATATTTTGCTTACGAGCATCTGTATATAGTCATNAATGATATCTTGNGTATTTAGTNTTCCCTGACCTTGAATGAAATCNTTTTCTAAGATCATTTTTTTAAGTAATTGAATTTTNNTNCCATAAAATGATTCATTTTTACAGGAAAACTTAAAACCATTAAATTCATTTGGNTTATGACTTCCAGTAATTTGTACAGCTGCNTCAACATTTAAATGATACATTGAAAAATAATTNACAGGTGTTGGTAACATTCCAGTATCAATAACATTTGCTCCTGTGCTTAATATTCCTGATATAAAATATTTTTTAAGAGTTGGGCTACTTTCTCTAATATCTCCACTAACTGAAATAGTTTTACCATCATTTCTTAAAATATATGTACCAAATGCTTTTCCTAGTTTTTCAACTACTTCATTAGGAAAGTCTTCTATTACAATACCTCTAATATCATATTCTCTAAATATTGATTCATTTAATTGCATNTTTAATCCTTATAATTNATTGACTNTCTTAAATTACCATTAAATTTACGAAGAATTTCACAAGATTTTTGATATGTAATATTTTTTACGTTCATTAAAATAGCATTTTTGACTTTATAGTTTGATTTTTTTAATAAATTAAAACTATCTTCAAAATCTAATGTTGTTAAATCTTTTATGATTTTAATTGCACGTAACTCTAACTTTTGATTGTTTATTTTTAAGTCAACCATGTAATTTTTGAATACTTTATTTAACTTGATCATTGTTGTGGTAGAAATCATATTTAAAACCATTTTTGTAGCTGTTCCAGCTTTCATTCTTGTAGATCCTGTTAAGATTTCAGGTCCAACTAAAATTTTAATGATATGATTAATATAAATTGGTTTTTTAATATCATTTGATGTTATAATTGAAGTATCTGCTCCGGTTTGATAAGCTAATTCTAGAAATTTTAGTACATATGGTGTATTACCACTTGTTGTTATACCTATTATGTTATCAAATTTATTAATTTTAAATTTTTTAAAATCACTTTTGGCAGTTAAAAGATTATCCTCTGCACCTTCAATTGAATTAATTAGCGCATCTTTTCCACCAGCGATAATTCCTTGTACTTTATTAGGATTTGCACTGAATGTTGGTGGGCATTCTGAAGCATCTAGTACGCCTAGTCTTCCGCTTGTTCCAGCCCCCACATAAATTATTCTTCCATCGTTTTGCATATTTTTAACAATATTTTCAATTAATGAAGATATTTGAGGAATAATTTCTTTTATTACTCTTGATATTTTGCTATCTTCTTCATTAATAAGTTCAACAATTTCAGTAATTGACATTTTGTCTAAACTAGAACTTTTAGGATTTTTTGATTCTGTGATTTTATCATTCATAATTAATGTATAATATAACTTAAGAAGGACTAATTTCTGATTAATTTAACTATATGCTAGATTTACTTTTTTCTTTCATAGGTATTATTTTTTCTATTTTATTTTCCAGTCTTGAAATAGCTTTACTTTCCGCTAATTCATTTCAAATTGATGTATGGAGTAAACAAGGTGGTAAATTGTCTCGTTTATCAAGCAAAATAATAAAAGAAAAAGAAATATATTTATTTTTAATTTTGCTTGGAACTAATGTGTCCAATATTGTAGCAACTACTTTTGCAACTCTTCACTTTTTATCTGTTGGATGGAATAATTTATCTATCATTATTTTGATTTCATTTATTATTTTAATATTTGGTGAAATTCTTCCAAAAACATTTATTAAGAATCATGCTAATATTGGGCTGGTTATTTTATCTCCATTATTAAGTTTTATGTACTATTTGTTTTATCCGCTTGTTAGATTGATTATAAATTTAAAATGGTTAGANATATATAAAAATGTTTCTGATGAAGAAAAAAGACAAGATTTACAATCAACTTTTGAGCAAGTAGAAGAAAATGAGTCTATGGAGAAAGAGCAGCAGGAAATGATTGCAAATGTATTTGATTTTAGCAAGACATCTGTGTTTAAAGCAATGACTCCACGTGATGAGATATCTTGTATTTCTGTTGATGATTCTCTTGAAAAAGCAATGCATATTTTTATGGAGTCGACACATTCAAAATTGCCTGTTTTTAAAAATAATATAGATAATATTGTTGGTATGATTTATCTATATGATTTATTTAAAGGTCCTGAAAACTTAAAAGATATTGTAAGAGATATATTATTTATTTCATATGATAAACCTATTCTCGAAATCATTCCTGAATTTCAAAAAGCAAANCACTCTCTTGGTATTATCATAGATCAAAATAATAAAACAGCAGGTTTAATAACATCAGAAGATATATTTGAAGAAATTTTTGGTGAATTTGAGGATGAGTTTGATAATGCTNCATTTAATACAAAGGTTTATGATGATGGGTCTATTTTAGTTAATGCAAAAATGAAATGGATTGATTTTAATAATAAACATAATAATTTGATACCTAAAGGAAGTTATGAGACAATTGCTGGATATATCATATCAGATTTAGGTAGAATTCCTAATATGGGAGANCATTTATTTATGTCTATTGGTCAAGTAGTAATTAAAAAAGCATCATCTCGATATATTGAAAAAGTGCTTATTTATCCAAATAAAANTAATTAATAATTTTATATTATTAAATTCCGAGCCCAAAAGAAGTATTTATTTTTAAATCACTTATTCTCTCGAAAGGTTGTTTACCCATTAAACCAACTTTTAAATCAAGAAAAAGAGGATGAACATTATATTCTACACCCCAATATGTATCATTAAGGTTATCAGATCTTTTTATATTCATAAAATTGACCCCTAATTGACCTGACGCCCATCCGTTTCCTCCCCCATAACCTATTGAATGACTACTACTTTTTTTAAATATTGATTTACTATACATGTAATAAGGGCCATTGAAGCCGTCTTCTGTGAATGGATCTTCTTCAATTGTTATAAATATCCCTATTCCATAGCTAAGCTTTAAATTTAAATCATATGATATTCTTAGTATAGGCATCGCACCCATAGCATTATAACTATTTAGAAAAATTAATATTAGTATAATTTTTTTCATAAATATCCTTTATTTCATAATTCCAGAGCCATTACAAAATGTGCAGGTAACAACACCTTTTCCAATACAAAAGGCACAATCACCCATATTTGTTTCTCCATCTACACAAACAACACAATTATTTTCTCCATCTCCATCACATACCCAACAATCTTTTGTTCTGTTGCAGCTAGCAAACAATAAACAAATAATAAATAATGTTAAAAATTTAAATATAGATTTAGAGAAATATCTTTGCATATTCATTCCTTCATTTTTTTGTGAGCTATAAAAAATAAAATGTTATTGTTACAAAATACTTTAACATCATCTTTAATAGCATAATTTAATGTACCTGAGTTTAATTCTGGTAATTTATTATTTTTAAGTTCATACTTAAGCCCAATAGTTGAAATTTGATTATGTGAGTCATTTGAAAAAATTGATATGTATTTGTTTTTAAGATTTTTGATTATTGTGTCATTTTTAATAGTATGAAAAATTCCACTTTCAGTAATAATATCAATATTTAATTTATCAATAAATCTCAATATTATTGAAAAATTACCTATAGTATGGTCTATTCTTTTTCCGTCAAATCCAATAATATCTATGTTATTAAAATTATTATCTAAACACCAATTAAGAACCTTTTCTAAATCATTCAAGTTTTGATCAGGTAAATCTATAACTTTTCCATTATATTGTTTTAATTTTTCTGCGCATATAGAATCAAGATCTCCTAAAATGAAATCAGGATTAATATCATAATTTAAAATAGTATTTGCTGCACCATCAGCACATAATATTTTATTATAATCAGCAATATATGGAATTAAATTCTTTTTTTTAGGAATTTCTCCATTAAGTACTAAAATTATTTTTTCTTTTTTCATAGTTTATATAGGGTAAAGTTTTAACAAAAATATAGTTTAATATTAATTAAANTTAATGAAAAAAATACTACATGAAATTAANAAGTAATTACATTTTTTTAATTTTATTTTCATTGATTCTATGTGATTCAGATATTGATAATATTTTAAATAAATCTTTTAATAGATTAAAAAGTCAANATATTAGTTTTGATTGTAGTTTAAAAATTCAATCTNTATCAGAAGANCCNGTAAACTTAAAATTTAATTTNAGTTCATACTGGTTAGATTCATTAAATTTTTATAGTTATTTAATTTTTTTATCTCCTATAGATTANAAAAATACTGAGATATGGTCCCACCATTCAAACGATGTTACTGTTAGAAGAAGAATGCCTCTAAACAATGAAATTATTACTATTGATGATGAATTAGANGGATTAGATATTATTAGCTTTTTAAAGTTTGATGATATGTATGCTGAGATAAAAAAAAATGAGGTTTCATTAAAAAATTCAACATACAATAAAGAAAATGTNTACGTAATTAAGTCCTATAAAAAAAAGAATAAAAGAAAAGTTGTGAAATTTTTTATAAATAAAAAAGATTATAGTTTAATGAAAGTTGAATGGACNAATAAAAGAGGTATTTTAAATAAAGTTTTAGAATTTAATGANTGGCAGAAAATTGATGAAATAAGACTNTCAAAAAGTATAATTTATGAAGATATAAAAAAAGGTACTAAAACTTCATGTAAACTTTCAAATTTATCACTTAAAAAATTATCNAATGAAAAAATTAATTTAATAAAATCAGGTTTTGAAAATTGATTAAAAGAGCTAATGATGATATTAAGGCAGATAGGCCTACAATTGATGAAGTGAAATTTATACCTAAGGTTCCAATTTCTTTTTTACTTGAAAANATTAGATCTGCNCATAATGTNGGTTCTATTTTTAGAACAGCTGATGGAATGGGTGCACAAAAAATTTATCTTTCAGGGTATACTTGTTTTCCTCCTCAAAAAGATTTATCTAAAACTGCTTTAGGTTCAGAGAATGCTGTAGATTGGCAACAAAATGATAATCCAATTGAAATGGCACGAATGATTAAGGATAAAGATATTAAATTAGTATTGCTAGAACANACTTATAATTCTAAATCATTATATGATCAAGATTGGGATTTTCCAATGTGTATAGTTTTAGGCAATGAGGTTGATGGTGTTTCAGAGGAATTAATTGAAATGTGTGACTTACATGTTGAAATACCTATGAGAGGAATTAAGCAAAGCTTGAATGTTGCTACAGCTGCTGGAATAATTGGATATGAAGTTTTAAGATATTATACTTACAATGTAAAACAGGGGTAATTATGATAAAAAAAATATACTTAGCTTTATTAGTATCATATATATTTTCATATCAAGGTGAACTTATATCATATGATTTTATTGAATCATTTGATAAAGATGAAATTCAAATGATACTTGATAATGAGTTTGGAAATTTAGCTCCTGACGCTATTTATAATGTATCCATGTATAAAGTTGTTTACAATACAATAGATCCTTATGGTAATGAGGTAATTGCTTCAGGCGTAATTGGTTATCCTGAAAATCTAAATCAAGCTTTTCCAATGATTAGCTGGCAACATGGAACTGAAGTAAGAAGAGAAAATGTTTCATCAAACAATGGGTTTAACATACTGAGTTTATGGCTGACTACAAGAGGCTACATTTTCTTAGAACCAGACTATCTTGGTTTAGGAGAGAGTGAGTTATTACATCCTTATTGTATGAAAGATCCTTCAGCATGGACTACAATTGATTTAATTAGATCAGCTAAAACATTTTTCAACAATGAGGATGAAAATATTTTTTATCCAATAACTTCAAATAATGATTTGATACTATTTGGTTATTCAGAAGGTGGGTATGTATCTATGGCTGCTCACTATATCTTAGAAAATCAAAATATTAATGAATTTAATTTANTAGCTTCATTTCCAATGGCTGGTCCTTATGATTTATCAGGAATCATGGTAGATTTAATGTTNACTCAAGAACCTTATGGTGAGCCATATTATCTACCATATGTTTTAGTCCCATATATTAATTATTATGAACTTGGAGCACTAAGTGAATATTTTTTACCAGATTATGCAGAGATGTTTGAATATTTATTCAATGGTGAATATTCAGGTTCTTACATAAACTCAATTATGCCTGAAATTCCTATTGAGGTTTTACTTCCATCTGTTATAGAAGATTTTACTAATGATACGTCTCATCCCTTAAGGCTTAAATTATTTGAAAATAACTTGTGGGATTGGTCTCCTAATGCTGACATGTATTTATTTCATGGTTTAGGAGATGAATTGATTCCTTATGAAAATTCAGAATTAGCTTATAATTCGTTTATAAATAGTGGTTCTGAAAATGTTTATCTTTACCTTGCACCTGAAGAGTATGGGGGGCACTCTGAGGTAGCTCAATATTGCTTGATTTCAGCCTACCAAATCTGTGAGGATAATTATAAATCAATATTAAGTAAAGGAGATTTAAATAAAGATCAAATTTTTAATATTCAGGATATTCTAATCATTATAGATTTAATTTTACATGAAGAAAATAATAATGATTTATTATTATGGGTTTCTGATATAAACAATGATCAAGAAATTAGTGTTTTAGATGTTATTTTATTAACAAGTTTAATTTTGGAAGCAAATAATGAATAGTTTAAGTATACATGAAAAGTATATGTATAGAGCTTTACATCTTGCAAAAAAAGGACAAGGCAATGTCTCTCCTAATCCAATGGTAGGTTGTGTAATTGTAAAAAATGGAAAGATNATAGGTGAAGGTTTTCATAAAAAGTTTGGTCAAAATCATGCAGAAATAGAGGCATTTAAAAATTGTACTGAAGATCCAACTGATGCGGCATTATATGTAACGCTTGAACCTTGTTCTCATCATGGTAAAACAGGACCTTGTTGTAATGTGATTGCTGAAAATGGAATAAGAGATGTTTATATTTCAATGTTAGATCCTAATGAAAAGGTAAATGGAAAAGGCGTAGATTATTTAGAAAATAAAGGTATTTTAGTTCAAAGTAATATATTGCTTGGTGAATCCACACAGTTAAACAGAGGATATTTGAATTGGATTAAATATGGAAAACCATATGTTATAGGTAAGTTGGCTCAAGATAAGAGAGGTTTTATTGCAAAAAAAGGGTCTCAAATTTGGATAACTGGAAAAAATTCTAAAGAAAATTCACATAAATTACGTTCAGAAGTGGATGCGATATTGGTTGGAAAAAACACAGTACTTACTGATGATCCTGAATTAACAGTTAGAGAAATTATTGGTTCAAATCCAAAAAGAATAGTTCTTGATACTAATAGAACATTACCATATGATTTTAAATTATTAAATGATAAAGAATCAGAAACAATTATATTGTGTAGCAAATTAAAATTTCAAGATAATAAAACATCACAATGTACTTATATTTCTATATTGGAAAAAAATGGAAAACTTGATCCAGAGGATATTTTAAACAGATTAGGAGAATTAGGNATCACATCATTAATTATTGAAGGAGGGGCAAGTACTATTAAATCTTTTTTAGACTTAGATTTAATTAATGAGTTTTATCTTTATACTTCAGATTCATCTATAAGTGAACTTGATATACCAAATCCATTTTTACTAAATGATGGCTGGAAATTAAAAGAAGAAAAAATATTAGAAACAGATAATTTAATTGTTTACGAAAAGAAAGAAAAATGTTTACAGGAATCATAAAATCACTAGGTGAAATTAATAATATTGAGATTAATCATAAGATTCTTAGGATTACAATTTCCTCAGCTGAAAATTTATACTCTACAACTAATATTGGTGATAGTGTAAGTGTTAATGGTGTTTGTTTAACTGCAGTTAAAAAAAGTGAAAAGCATAGTTTAATTTATTTTGATGTTGTTGAAGAAACTTTAAAGAAAACAAACCTTGATTCACTTAAAATTGATGATAAAGTAAATCTTGAATCTCCTCTTAAAGTCAGTGATGGTTTGGATGGACATATAGTTCAAGGGCATGTAGATTCTACGGGTGTAATAATAAGCAATAATTTAGTTGATGATAGTTGGTTGCTTAAGATTAAAATAAATAAAAAATGGCTTAAATACTGTATTCTAAAAGGTTCTATAGCTATAGACGGTATTTCATTAACCATTTCTAATATAGATGAAGATTATGATGATACAAACGGAGCTATATCAATCTCAATAATTCCACACACACTAGAACATACTAACTTAAAGTATAAAAAATGTGATGACTTAGTTAATATTGAGACAGATTTTTTTGCAAAATACATAGAAAAATTATTACCTAAGAAGGAAAGAAATGAATAAAGTCAAACAGGCTATTAAAGATATACACAATGGTAAAATGGTAATTGTGGTTGATCATGAAGATAGAGAAAACGAAGGTGATTTTGTAATGTCTGCAGAAAAAGCCACATCAGAAGATATTAATTTTATGATGAAATATGGAAGAGGTTTAATTTGCACATCAATTACTGCCAAAAGAGCTAGAGAGTTAGATTTAAATCCAATGGTTGCTAATAATACNGAACAGCATAAAACTAACTTTACAGTAAGTGTTGATGCTAAAGAAAATATTTCAACTGGTATTTCTGCTAAAGATAGATGGCAAACTTTACAGGTTTTATTAGATGAAAATTCTAAACCTGAAGATTTGGTTAGACCAGGACACATGTTTCCATTAATTGCAAAAGATGGTGGTGTATTGCAAAGAGCTGGTCATACAGAAGCTAGTATAGATTTATGTAAATTAGCCAATTTAAACCCATTGGCACTTATAGTTGAGATTGTGGATGAAGATGGAACAATGGCTAGAGGACAAAAATTAGTTGAAATCGCAGATAAGTATGATTTATCAATAATATCTGTACAAGATTTAATTTCTTATAGAAATGAAAGAGAAAAATTAGTTGAAGAGCTTACTGATATTGAGCTTCCAACCTCATTTGGAGAGTTTTCATTAAAATTATTTGAAGATAAGGTAAAAGGTGATCATCATTTAGCGATAATCAAAGGCTCATGGACAGAGGATGAAGATGTGATTGTTAGGGTCCATTCTCAATGCTTAACAGGTGATATTTTTCAATCTCTTAGATGTGATTGTGGTGAGCAATTAGAAGCAGCTTTGGATAAGATTAACAAGATTGGAAAAGGTTTAGTTGTTTATTTACGGCAAGAGGGAAGAGGTATTGGTTTAAAAAACAAAATTTTAGCATACAAACTTCAAGAACAAGGATATGATACAGTCGAAGCTAATGAAAAATTAGGTTTTGCAGCTGATTTGAGAGAATATGGAATTGGAGCGCAAATTATTAAAGAATGCGGTGTTAGAAAAATTAGATTAATGACAAATAATCCAAAAAAAGTAATAGGTCTTGAGGGACATGGATTAGAAATAGTAGGAAGAGAGGANATTAAAATTGCTCCAAATAAAAGCAATGANAAATATCTTCAAACAAAAAAAGATAANTTAGGTCATTTTATACTTGGAGAAGAAAATAGTGAAAANTAAAAANATATATATAGTTGCCAGTNNATTTTATGAGGAATTAATTGANCAGATGATAAAGGGTGCNACTGAAGAAAACAATGNTATGAATGATTTAAATATCATAAAAGTTCCAGGTGCNTTTGAGATTCCAGGTATGGTAAATTGTGTTATTGAAAACCAAAATCCTGATCTTATTATAGCTTTAGGTGTATTAATTAAGGGAGAATCAGATCATTTTGAATATATTTCTTCATCTGTTNCGAANTCTATTTCTCGTTTAAGTATTAAAAATACTATACCAATAATTTTTGGAGTATTAACAGTTCATAATATGGAGCAAGCAATTGAACGTGCTTATGTTTCAAAAAAGAATAAAGGTGGTGAGGCTATGAAAACAGGATTAGAAATGTTAAGACTTTATGACACATATAAAAAATAATTTTTTATTTTTAGTATTTTTAACTTTTATATATACTTACCAAAATGCTAATCATTGGAATTCTTTAACTTCTGCTCTTAACTCTCACTCTATCACTGAAGATTCAAATGGGTATATAATTGGAGCAACATCAGGAGGTTTGCTAAAGCTTTCTGAATCGATTGAAATCTTAAAAGATAATTTAAGTGATATTAATACTAATGTTGTTGGAATTGACTCAAAAAATAATATATGGATTGGTAATAATTCTTTCAATTCAAACATTCAAGTGCTTGATAAGGATTATAATTTAATTTATAACTCTATTTTCTCTCTTCAAAATTTAGAAAACATATTAGATTTTGCATTCTATTCAGATAAAGTTTTTTGTATTTATAAAGATTTAAATGGGTATGGTATTTTGGAGTTTAATTATGAAAATCAAATTCCATTTTATTTAGATTATTACAATATAAATGATTTTGGACAAGACTATAATCAAATTACTGATATTGATATATTTCAAGAGAATCTGTATGTTACTACTGATAGTGGTGTTTTTGTAGCAAATTTTATACAAGATAATTTAAATTTTAGTTCATCATGGACTAAAATTCCTTTTGATGCTTTTATTGGTGAGCAAATTATTAAATACTTACATAGAGTTGAAAATGGATTTTATTTATCCACTGTCAATGAATTGTACTTTTGTAGTGTAGATTTCATTGCTGAAAGTTTAATTGTTTTTGATTCTGAGCCTTTAGATATAAAATCAAATGATTTTGGTTTATTTTTATGTAGTCAATATGATTGTTATAGACTTTTAGATTCAAATGTTGAGAATATTTTTTCAAATGATAGACTTTTTTCAATTAATGATTTTCAAGTTAATCAGAACACACTTTCCCTTGCAATAAAAAATGGAGGTATTTCTAAAATTAATCTAAATGATAGAACAACAGATTTTCATATACCAAATACCTTACTTGAAAATAGTTATGAGGCTATTACATTACTAGATGATGGTTCATTAGCTGGAGTTAATAAAAAACATCTTTTTATTATGAAAGATGATATTTTTTACTTTTATGTAAATGAAGAAAATATTGACAATTATCCACTATCAGTATTATCTAATAATTCAAATTTTAATTTTACAATTTTAGATTACAAGGTAAGCGATAAGATGATATGGTCACTTGTTCAAAATAGTTTTGGAAACTTAATGTACAATAATAGCGGTATTAAGCCTGATTTATCAAATAAAATGGCATCAATAATCGAGGTTGATTTTACAAATAATGAATATTTTTTATATGATACATCTAAAACTGATTTTATTCAAAGTACAAATTATCCTTATGGAACATTCGATGGTTTATTTGGAATTTCTAATGAAGATGTGTTGGACAGTTATATGGTCACCCATCAAATCAAAAAAGATAATTTTGGTAATATTTGGGTAGTGAATCCTTTTTCTGAGCAATTCAATCATCCACTATCAGTTCAAATAGCTAATAACAATCAACATTGGATGCATATTTTTTCAGAAGATGAATCATCATACTTGCCTACTGAAATCGCTTTTGATAAATATAATAGGATTTGGATTGGTTTTAAAAATGAAAATACAAATAATAACTGTTGCATTGATGAGTTTTCAAAAGGTGGAATTAAAGCTCTTCAATTTGANCAATCATATTTAAGTGGTGTAGATTTTAGTAATTATGAAAATAGTATTTTCTGGTTAAATCCTACNAATTTAGAAAATTTACCTTATGGAGAAAACTCAACCATATGGTCTTTAGATATAGGTAATATTAATGATCAAGATATTCTTTGGGTTCTTTCTCCACAAGGGGCTCAAGGCTACATGTTAAATAATACTCAGTTGCTTGAAATTTATCCCATTCCTTTTTTTACAAACCTTGGTTTTCAAGAGGGTGATAAAATAAGGGTTGATTCTCAAAATAATGCATGGATTATAACTAGGCATGATGGAGTTAGAGTTATAAAAAATAATGCAACATTATGGCCTGATGGATTTGGATTTACAAAAAATAATAGTTCTTTATTATCTGACATTGTTTATGATGTAGCATTTAATAATGATGATGGTTTAGTTTACTTTGCTACTGATCAAGGTATTTCTATTTTAGAAACTCCTTTTTCATCTGAAAACTTAGAAAACGAAAAATTATTTATAACTCCTNTACCATTTGTAATTCCTTCTAATGATTACATGCAAATTAAAAATATTATCACTGGTTCTGATGTAAAGGTGTTAACTGTAAATGGTAATGTTGTAAAACATTTTGATGATCTTGATTTTAATCAAAATATAATTTATTGGGATGGAAAATCTGATAATGGTAATTATTTATCATCAGGTATTTACTATGTTTTAAGTTATAAGGATGGTAATTCTTTATCAAAAAAAATAGCTATTATAAGAAAATAAATTTTTTTTAAATATCTATCTTTTAGATAAATTATATGTACAAAAATAAACAAATTATAACAGTTTATGTTTAAGGAGAATAAATACTAATGCAAAAGTTTCAAACTGAAGTTAATCAGCTATTACACTTAATTATACATTCTTTATATTCAAATAAAGAAATATTTCTTAGAGAGTTAATATCTAACTCATCAGATGCTTTAGATAAGTTTAAGTTTTTAACCTTAACAAACGATAAGTTTAAAAATACTGATTTTACACCTAGAATAGATATTTCTTTTGAAAATAATGATAATGGAAAAACTATTACAATATCTGATAATGGTATAGGTATGGATAAGAAAGATTTAAATCAAAATTTGGGCACAATCGCAAGATCGGGAACAAAAAACTTTCTTTCAAAGATGACAGGTGATTCTAAAAAAGATTCAAATTTAATTGGTCAATTTGGAGTAGGTTTTTATTCAAGTTTCATGGTAGCTGATAAGGTTGAGGTTATATCAAGAAAAGCAGGTAATGCAAAAGCATGTCTTTGGGTAAGCGATGGAAAAACTGGTTATACAATTGAAGAAAGTAGTCGCGAACAACAAGGGACTACTGTAATTCTTCATTTAAATGATGAAGGTAATGAGTATGCATCTAAATGGCAGCTTGATTCAATCATAAAAAAATATTCTGATCACATTTCATTTCCAATATTTTTAACTTTTGATGAAACAATTTATGGNGATAAAGACAAAGGTGAAGAAGATANNGTTGAAACAAAAGTTGATCAAATAAATTCTGCTTCAGCATTTTGGAAAAGATCTAAATCTAGTCTTAAAAAGAAAGATTATAATGATTTTTATAAATCTATATCAAATGATAACGATGATTCTCTGATTCATATTCATACGCAGGCTGAAGGTACGCTAGACTATTCTACATTATTTTTTATACCTAAAAAAGCACCGTTTGACATGTATAATGCTGATTATAANTCAGGCATAAAATTATATATTAAAAGAGTATTTATAACTGATGATGACAAAGAATTAATGCCTACTTATCTAAGATTTGTTAGAGGAATTATTGATTCAGAAGATTTACCATTAAATGTTAGTAGGGAAATTCTTCAACAAAATAGAGTATTATCAAAAATAAAATCTAATTCTGTAAAAAAAATACTTGATGAATTTATGAANCTTGCAAAAAATGAAGATAAATATTCAGAGTTTTATGAGCAGTATGGTAAACCGATTAAGGAAGGTTTATATCAAGATTTTGAAAACAAAGATACTTTGATTGAGTTGGTTAGGTTTAAAACAACAAAATCTGAAGATAAGATGATATCATTTAAAGATTATGTTAAAAATATGAATGATGATCAAAAAACAATCTATTATATTACTGGTTCAGATAAAAAAACATTGAAATATTCACCTTTATTAGAAGTTTATAAAAAAAATGGAATAGAAGTTTGTTTATTTGAAGATGAAATTGATGATATTGTATTTACTGGTGTTAGAGAGTATAAAGAATTTAATTTAAAATCTGTAAATCATAGTGATGCAACTGATAGTTTGAATAAGGAAGAAGAGAAAAAAGAACCAAAAACATCAAAAAATGTTGAAACTTTTATTAAAAGTATGAAAAAGATATTAGCTGATGATGTTAAGGACATNAAGGTATCAACTAGATTAACAGATTCTCCTTGTTGTATGGTTGCTGATCAAAATGACCCAACAGCTCAAATGCAACAAATGATGGAGGCTATGGGTCAGAAATCAACTGAAAAAATCAAACCAATTATGGAAATAAATCCTAATCATAAAATTATTAAAAAATTAATTAAGTTAGGAAAAGGTAAGGTATTTACTGATTCAGTAAAGCTTTTGTATGATCAAACTTTAATTATTGAAGGCTTAAAGCCAGACAATCCATTAGATTTCGCAAAAAGATTAAATGAGGTTCTGAATAAATCATTATAAAGCGTTTCAAAACTAGAGAAGTTTTTGTAGGTNACATTCCTCTTGGAGGTACCAACCCAATACGTGTTCAGTCAATGACTACAACGGATACTTTGGATACTGATGCTACTGTAGAGCAATCNATTAGAATGATTAAGGCTGGTTCTGAGTACGTTAGAATTACAGCTCCAAACTCAAGACATGCTCAAAATCTTCAAAACATAAAAGATGAGTTAAATAAAAAGGGTTATCCAGCTCCTTTAGTTGCTGATATACATTTTACACCCAATGCTGCTGAAATAGCAGCTCAAATTGTTGAAAAAGTAAGAATCAACCCTGGAAATTATGCTGATCAAAAAAAGTTTAAAATCAGAGAATATTCAGATAAAGAGTATCAACTTGAAATTGAACGAATTCATGAAAAATTTTCACCGTTAGTAAAGTTGTGTAAAAAACATAATACAGCTATGAGAATAGGGACAAATCATGGCTCTCTTTCAGACCGAATAATGAATAGATATGGTGACACTCCTTTAGGAATGGTAGAGTCAGCTTTAGAATTTGCAAGAATTTGTGAACTACATAATTTTCATGATATCGTATTTTCAATGAAAGCTAGTAACCCTATAGTTGTAGTTCAGGCTTATCGCTTACTTGTAAAAAAGATGATTGAAGAAAACATGAATTATCCTCTTCATTTGGGTGTGACTGAGGCAGGTGATGGTGAGGATGGTAGAATTAAATCAGCGTTAGGAATAGGTACTTTACTTTATGAAGGTATAGGAGATACTATAAGAGTTTCATTGACTGANCCTCCAGAAAATGAAATTCCAGTAGCTAAAAAATTAGTTGATAGATATTCAAATTATAAATTGATTAATAATGAAGCCTTTTCTATTTATGGTTCTGATTTTAAAGTGAGAAAATCCTCTGCAGTTTTAAATATTGGTGGAGATAATGTTCCGCGCGTAATAAATGATTTAGAATATACAGATAAAATTACAGTTAATACATTATCAGAATTAGGATACACTTATTATGAAAAAGATGATAAATGGGGAATTAGTGATTTAGCTTGTGATTTCATTGATATTGGTACTAAGGAAATAGATTTTAATCTTCCTGGCACTTTAAGTGTAATGCAGGAATTTTCNGTATGGAAAAAATCAAAAAAAGAACAACATTATCCGCGCCTTAATGTTAATCAGTATATTAATGAAAAGAATGTTCATTCAAAATTGAATTTTCTTTATATAACATTATCTAAACTGACTAAGCAAATAATAAATAAAATTAAAAATGATTCAACATTAGTTTTGCTATTGGATTTTGANAATCATGACCAGTTAGCTGAGCATCGCCTTTTTTTTGCTAAACTNATCAATNCTAACATTAATACACCTGTTATTATTAGGCGATATTATAAAAATTTAAATCCATCTGATTTACGATTATATTCATCTACAGATATTGGGGCTCTTTTCATTGATGGATTAGGTGATGGGNTGTGCATTGCTGCTGATAATTGTGGTTCATTAAATGAAACAAATAGAACTTCATTTGGAACATTACAAGCTAGCAGAACTCGAATTACTAAAACAGAATATATATCTTGNCCATCATGTGGTAGGACCTTATTTGATTTGCANGATACGACAGCTATGATTAGATCTAAAACAGACCATTTAAAGGGTNTTAAAATAGGTATTATGGGATGTATAGTAAATGGTCCTGGAGAGATGGCTGATGCTGATTATGGTTATGTAGGAACAGGTGTAGGTAAAATTTCACTGTACAGAGGTCAAAAGATGGTTACNAGTAGCATTGATTCAAAATATGCAACAGAAGCTCTAATTGATTTAATTAAAGAAGATGGAAATTGGGTAGAGCCAAACAAAAAAGGATAAGAAAAATGAAGTTATTAATTAAGCCCCTAACTGATTTAGCTAAAGAATATTACTCTAACCATAGCCATTTCCACGAAGGTGATGCAGGTTTAGATTTATATATTCTTGAAAATCAAACTATAAAAGCTGGAGAGACTGTTAAGATTAAACTTGGAATATCTTGTGAAAATACAAGTCAAAAAGGTTACTTTTTATTTCCAAGGTCAAGTATATCTAAAACACCTTTAAGATTAGCAAACTCTATTGGATTGATAGATGGGGGTTATAGAGGAGAAATCATGGCTGTTTGTGATAATATAAAAGATTATGATTTTTCAGTGAGCAAGGGTGATAGATTATTTCAGTTAGTATCAGCAGATTTATCTACTATCGAATTTAAAATCGTAGATGATTTGTCTGAAACAACAAGAGGGTCTGGCGGATTTGGCAGTACAGGTAGCTAAAATGCGTCAAAATGACACTATTATTGTTTATGGCATAATTTTTGTGTAAATATGTATGTTATTTTAAAATTTTATTAATAGGAGATTATCAAAATGAAAATTAAACCATTATCTGATAGAGTTGTGGTTAAAGCAGAGGCTGCTGAAGAAAAAACTGCATCAGGAATTATTTTGCCTGATACTGCAAAAGAAAAACCACAAATGGGTACTATTGTTGCAATAGGTCCAGGTTCTGTTTCTGATACAGGATCATTAATTAAAATGACAGTTAAAGTTGGTGACAAAGTGTTATATGGTAAATACTCAGGTACTGAAGTTACTATTGAAAATGAAGATTATTTGATAATGAAAGAAAATGATATATTCGCTATCATATAAAAAATTATAGGAGATTATAAGAAATGGCAAAAAATATAGAATATAATACAGAAGCAAGAGCAAAACTAAAAACGGGTGTTGATAGTTTGGCAGATGCTGTTAAAGTTACTCTTGGTCCAAAGGGTAGAAACGTAGTTATTGATAAAAAGTTCGGTGCTCCAACTATAACAAAAGATGGTGTTACTGTAGCTAAAGAAATAGAATTAGAAGATGCTGTAGAAAATATGGGTGCACAAATGGTTAGAGAGGTTGCATCAAAAACATCTGATATAGCAGGTGATGGTACAACTACGGCAACTGTTTTAGCTCAATCAATTGTTTCAGAAGGATTAAAAAATGTTACTGCTGGTGCAAATCCAATGGATATTAAAAGAGGAATTGATAAGGCTGTAGCTCAAGTACTTGATTTCTTAAAAGGGTTAAGTAAAGAAGTTTCTAAAAAAGAAGAAATTTCACAAGTTGGAACTATCTCAGCTAATAATGATTCATCAATTGGTAATCTTATTTCAGATGCTATGGATAAAGTTGGTAATGAAGGTGTGATTACAGTTGAAGAAGCTAAAAGTATGGATACATTTCTTGAAACTGTTGAAGGAATGCAATTTGATAGAGGTTATTTATCTCCATATTTTGTAACAAATGCTGAAAGCATGGAAGCTGAACTTGAAAATCCAATGATATTACTTCATGAGAAAAAAATTAGTAACATGAAAGAGTTACTTCCAGTACTTGAAAAAGTTGTTCAAGCTGGCAAATCTTTATTAATCATTGCAGAAGATGTTGAAGGAGAGGCCTTAGCAACATTAGTTATGAATAAATTAAGAGGTTCTTTCAAAGTTGCTGCAGTTAAAGCTCCAGGATTTGGTGATAGAAGAAAAGAAATGATGCAAGACATCGCTATCTTAACTGGTGCTACAGTTATTTCTGAAGATCAAGGATATAAACTTGAAAATGCAGATCTATCTTATTTAGGTGAAGCAAGAACTGTAAATATCGATAAAGATAACACTACTGTAGTTGAAGGTAAAGGAAGTCAAGATGCAGTTTTAGCACGAGTAAACGAAATCAAAGTTCAAATTGATAAAACCTCATCTGATTACGATAGAGAAAAGTTACAAGAAAGACTAGCTAAACTTTCAGGTGGTGTAGCTGTTTTAAATATTGGTGCTGCAACTGAAGTTGAAATGAAAGAAAAGAAAGATAGAGTAGATGATGCTTTACATGCTACTAGAGCTGCAGTCAAGGAAGGTATTGTGCCTGGTGGTGGAGTTGCACTTTTAAGAGCTGTTGACTCAATTAAAACTGACAAAATGGAAGGTGATGAAGCTATTGGTGCTGAAATACTGAAAAAGGCTCTTGAAGGCCCAATGCGTCAAATAGTAGCTAATGCTGGTCTTGAAGACTCAATAGTTGTTAATGAAATAAGAAACAACAAAAGTAAAAGTTATGGATTTGATGCTAGAGCTGAAAAGTA
>NZRW01000057.1 GCA_002701185.1 Fidelibacterota bacterium | reverse complement strand
ACTAGATTATAATCTCGCAATTATAATGAAAAAATAAGGTTTATGGCTAAAAATTTAAAAATATTAATCTTCCCAGACCCAAGATTAAGAAAAGTTGCTGAAAAAGTTACAAAATTCGACAAAAGTCTAGAAAATTTAGCAAATTCTATGTTAAAAACCATGTATGATGCAAATGGTATAGGTCTAGCAGCAACTCAAATAGATCAACATATAAGGCTTATTGTCATGGACTTATCAGAAGAGAGAAACGAGCCTAGAATATTTATAAATCCAACATATAAAGTTCTTGAAGATCATAGCCTATATGAGTATGAGGAAGGGTGTCTTTGTATACCAGGCTTTAATGAAGTAATAGCACGCCCTGATAAAATTGAATTAAGATGGCAGGATTTAGATGGGAATGAGCATGTTGATAGGCCTGAAGGCCTGCTAACAGTATGCATTCAGCATGAAATTGACCATTTAGATGGAAAACTAATGGTTGATTATGTAAGCGCTCTGAAAAGAGATAGGGTAAGAAGCAGACTTTTAAAAGAATATAAAAGAAAATAGCATATTTTAAGTGATTTTATGAATATTTTATTTGCAGGAACTCCAAAAAGCTCTGCAGACATACTTCAGTGTTTAATAGATAATGATGATTTCAATCTTGTAGGAGTTCTTACCCAACCAGACAAAAAAGGTAAAAGAGGAAACAAACTCTTAGAATCAGAGGTTTCTTCTTTAGCTAAAAAATATAATATTCCTTTATATAAGCCTAGTGACTTAAAAGATGGCCATATACTTGATGAGATAAAATTAATAAAAGTTGATTATTTAATAGTTATAGCTTATGGAAAAATATTACCTGATTGGCTTCTAGAGATACCTGCAATTTGCTCGCTCAATATTCATTTTTCTTTATTACCTAAATATAGAGGTGCCTCACCTATTCAATCAGCACTTTTAAATGGAGACAAAAAAACTGGAATAACTTATATGAAGATCTCAAGTGAATTAGATGCTGGGGATATTCTTTCATCTTACGAAATAGACATCAAAGATTCTGATAACAAATTAATACTTGAAGAAAACTTAACATTATTATGTGTAAATAGTATTTCAGAGGTTTTAAACAATATTTCAAATAATAAAATTTCATTCAAATCACAAGATAATGCAAAAGCTACATACTGTAAAAAGATAACAAAGAAGGATTCCTTAATAAATTTTGACGATGAAAGTAAAAATATTATTAACAAATTTAGAGCTTATTTTGTGTGGCCAGGGGTAAATTTTATGTTTAAAGGAGTGGCTATAAAAATACATGGTTTAGAGGTTACTAATATAAATAGTACTGGGAACCCAGGAAATTTACTTAAAATAGATAAGTCAGGAATTCATTTCAATACAAGGGATATGGTGATAGTAATCACTTACTTACAATTTCCGAATAAGAATCCTATCTCTTCCCTAGATGCATATAACTCTTATCAAGAATTTTTTAAATAAAATTTATTTTTAACTTTACTCTTGAATTATTTACAAAGAGGTTTAATTTACACCATATGAAGATACTAATTTTGGGTGCTGGGCGTGTTGGAGGTAGTTTAGCTAGAGAACTTGTAGATAATGGTTATGACGTATCTGTTATAGATCTTGATAAAAGCGCATTGTCATCTTTAGAAGAAAATCTAGATATTATGACTGTGGAAGGTCATGCAGCGCATCCAATATCAATAAAAAAAGCTGGAGCTGATGATTCAACAACAGTTATAGCTGTAACCTCAGATGATCAAGTAAATATTATTGGCTGCCAAATTGCCAAAAGAAAATTTAAAGTTAATAAGACTATCTGTAGGCTAACTGAAGAGTCTTATTCTGAAGATCTAGAGATTTTTGGTGAAAAAGTCATAGATGTTGTAATTAGTCCTGAAAATGAGGTCATGACACACCTTAAAGAGCTTATATTTCACCCAGGAGCTCAACAGATTGAGAATTTTGCTGATGGCAAAGTTAATNTAGTAAATGTAAAAGCAAAGAAAAAGGGCAANCTTGTTGGAAGGGAGCTTAGAGGTATAAAAGAAGACATGCCTGATGCTGATGCTTTTGTAGCATCTATTTATAGAAAGGGGAAACCCTTTATTCCTTCGGGTGATTCAATAATTAAAGAAAATGATGAAATATACTTTATTTCATCTNCTTCTAATATTGATGAGATTGTTAATGAGTTTCGNGACCCAGAAGATGTTTATTCAAGAGTAATGATTGTNGGCGGTGGAAANATAGGNTCTTCATTGGCAAAAGAAATTGAGGGCTCNTATAAAACTAAATTAATTGAATCAAATGAGNCTAAATGTTCTGCCTTATCAAAAAAATTAGATAAAACNATTGTTTTACATGGATCGGCAACTGATGAAGACCTTCTNAAAAGTGAAAATATTTCAAATATAGATATTTTTTGTGCTCTTACAAACGATGATGANACTAATCTGATGTCTTCACTGCTTGCTAAAAAAATGGGTGCTAAAAAAACAATGATTATTTTAAACAATCCATCTTACCTAGGACTAGTTCCTGGCTTTATAGATATTTATATAGCGCCTTATAGACTCACTGTTTCATCTGTGTTGCAAGATCTTAGAGAAAGTGATGTAGCTCAAGATGTAATATTAAAAATGGACACAGGCGCTGAAGCAATAGAAGGAATAGTACATGCAAATGAGTTCACTTCAAATTTATTTGGNAAGCCTATAAAAGATATACCTTTGCCTGAGGGAGTTTCTATCGGAGCAATAATAAGGAATGACCAATTAATAATGCCTACCTCTGAAATTGATCTTTCTATAAATGACCATCTAATTATGTTCTTGGCTGATAANAAGGTTATGTCTGAAGTTGAGATTCTATTTAAAACTAAATAATGAACTTAAAATCAATATTAAATCTTTTTAGTATATTANTTTTATTTTTTAGTTTCTCTTATGTATTGCCTATAGTAGTTTCTATTGTCTTTAATGATGGTGCATTAAAAATATTTATTACAACTTTAATTCTTATCGCCCTGCTGGGCTCACTAGGCGCCTTTATAACNAGAGGGGCGGACAGCAATCTCTCACAAAAAGATGNCTTTGTAATAATTGTTCTTTTTTGGATAGTTTTGTCTCTTGCAGGATCAATTCCTTTTTATCTAAGTGGTATGTCAGGAATAGATTCAATATTTGAATCAATGTCTGGAATAACAACAACAGGAGCAACAGTAATATCAAATATTGAAGCCCTGCCTGAGTCATTATTATTTTATAGACAATTATTACAATGGATGGGCGGAATGGGCTTAATAGTTCTTGCTATAGCAGTTATGCCATTACTAGGAATTGGGGGTGGTCAAATTTATAAAACTGAGATACCTGGA
The DNA here is from genome assembly GCA_002701185.1 of Fidelibacterota bacterium. Taxonomy (GTDB): domain Bacteria; phylum Fidelibacterota; class Marinisomatia; order SCGC-AAA003-L08; family D37C17; genus TMED6. The sequence continues at coordinate 4,024 of NZRW01000057.1, read as the reverse complement.
GCTATGGGAGAACAAAGATTAACCCCCAGAATCAAAGAAACTGCTCAAGCATTATGGTCAATCTATTTTGGCCTTACTGTTGTATGTGCACTCTTATATTATATAAATGGCATGAGTGCTTTTGACGCTGTATCTCATGCTATGTCTACAGTAGCAATAGGTGGTTTTTCCACCCATGATGAAAGCATTGGATTCTTTAATAGCTTTTCAATAGAGCTAATTTGCATAACTTTCATGCTTCTGTCTGCATTTAGTTTTACTCTTCACTATTTCGCAATATACAAAAGAAAGCCATTAAAATATATTTATGACCCTGAGCTAAGATTCTTTTTTTCAATATTATTGCTAATAATAGTAATATCTCTATTGCTATCAACATTTAATGATGTAAATAATTCGCCCTCTTCTAGAGAAATACTGTTTCATAGTGTTTCGATGCTAACAACAACAGGCTTTTCAATATCAAGCCCAACTGATTGGCCTTTTTCAATATCATTTTTATTATTAATAGGCGCATTTATTGGAGCTTGTTCTGGGTCTGTTGGAGGAGGTGTTAAGTCTTGGAGGGTTTTGATAATGTTAAATCATGCATATAAAAATATTATGAAAATAATCCATCCAAATTCAGTATTATCATTAAAAATAGGAACCAAAAGTGTTAACGATCAAGTGGCCACATCTGTTTGGGGTTTTTTCTCAATATATGTAATTTCTTTTGTTATTCTTTTATTAATTACTTTAGTCTCTGGCTTGGATTTTGAATCTGCATTCTCAGCAGTAGGGGCATGTTTAAATAATCTTGGTCCTGGTCTTGGGGTTGTCTCAGAAAACTATTCGAGCATTAGCTCCTTTACGAAAGGTGTACTAGCTTTTGCTATGCTTTTAGGTCGTTTGGAAATATTTACTTTGCTTGTAATTCTAACTCCTATGTTCTGGGCAAAATAGTTAAATATCAATGTATGGATTTTCATTAACATCTTTATTTCTTCTAAATCTTTTGTATTCCCAAGAATAGTCAATCGGTCTTTCTTTTATCATATTTTCTATATCATGATTTAATAATAGTTTGTGCTTACTATCATCATAGATACTTTTATTACAGCGCTTTAATGTAACTGATAAAAATTTTTTTGGGTTTGACTTTATATAAAAATAAATTACAGGAGAGCCTGTTTTAGTAGCAAGTGACTGTACAAGAGTTGTTGTATATACCTCTTTATTAAAGAATTTTATGTATTCACCAAGACCTCTTTTGGGTACCTGGTCAGCAGCAAATACAACTACTTCTTTTTTATTAAGTGCCTTAAGCATTTCTCTCACTCCACCTATTGAAGTTTCAAAGGTTTTAGAGCCTCCCGCCTCTCTATCTTTTTTTACAAAATTGCTAATGAATTTAATTTTAATTTTCTTGTATAAACTAATGGTTTTAACTTGAGAATTAATCCACTTAAGCAACATATCCACACTTCTGTTATGAAAAGCTACTGCNATAAGACCNCGATNTTGTTTTGATAAAGAATTTAATAAAAAATTGTTTTCTATTTTAAATATATGATTATTTGAATCAAAATCTTTTCTGCCCCATGTATAAACGGTCTCATATCCAGATATAATTGATTCTCTAATGCTGAGCTTAGACATAAGCTCAATTTCTTTCTTTTTAGCTTCTGGGAATGCAATTTCTAAATTTACTTTTGTTATTTTGTATGNTGTCAATAACTTAAAAATCTTAAAAAATAAAAAAATATCAACAAAGTAAGAGAATACAGGCTTTGGAATAAAAGATAATGTATAAAATATTAATTTGATCATAAACTATTCTTGTGCATGATATATAATCATAAGATAATATAATAGTTATATACAAAAGTTAACGGGTAATANAATTAATATAAGTCGACAAATGTTTACTTTTATTGGAGAATCATAATTGGCTGCTAAAAATATGGATGAGCTGGTAGCTCTGTGCAAAAGAAGGGGATTTATATATCAATCAGCTGAAATATATGGTGGTTTACAGGGTGTTTANGATTATGGACCGCTTGGAGTTGAATTAAAAAATAACTTAAAAANCTCTTGGTGGAAATCTATGNTTTATGAAAATGACAATATTGAAGGCCTTGATGCAGCAATTCTTACAAATCCATTAATTTTAAAGTATTCTGGACATGAGGATACATTTTCAGATCCGATGGTTGATTGTAAATCCTGTAATTTAAGGTTTAGGGCAGATCAGGTACCTGATAGTTGCAAAAAAGAAGATTTAACAGAGCCAAGACAATTTAATCTAATGTTCAANACTAATGTAGGCCCTATAGAAGATGGATCCACCTTTGCTTATTTGAGGCCAGAAACAGCTCAACAAATCTTCACAAATTTTAAAAATGTTCTAGATTCAACTTCTAACTCGCTTCCTTTCGGAATAGCACAAATTGGAAAAGCCTTTAGAAATGAAATTACGCCAAGAAACTTTATTTTTAGAGTTAGAGAATTTGAACAAATGGAATTAGAGTATTTTGTTAGTCCTGGTAAAGATGAAGAAGCTCATAATTTATGGGTACAAAATAGGATAGAATGGTGGAATAATCANGGTGTACCCACAGAAAGTATAGAGATTTATGATGTACCCAAAGACGAGCTTGCTCACTACTCAAAGAAAACAGTAGATATAATGTACAANTTTCCACACGGCGTTGANGAGCTTGAGGGTATTGCAAATAGGACTGATTTTGACTTAGGATCACACTCTAAAAAACAAAATGAACTAAATATAAAATCTAAGGTCACAGTTAATAAAGATTCTAATAGTAAGCTTGCTGTTCAAGATGAAAATGGAGATTGGGTTGTTCCTTTTGTTATTGAGCCTTCTGCTGGAGTTGAAAGNGGTTTTCTAGCAATTTTAAATGAAGCATATACAAATGAAGAGCTTGAAGATGGTAAAACTAGAATAGTCTTAAANCTGCAACCCCATCTTTCCCCAATAAAGGCAGCTGTAATTCCCCTTAAGAAGAACAACAAGGAGCTTGTTAATAAAGCTAAAAAAATAAAAGAAGATCTCCAAAATATTGGTTTAGGGCGAATTTTTCTAGAAAATACAGGTAATATTGGAAAGGGATACAGAAGACATGATGAAATTGGTACCCCAGTTTGCATTACAGTAGACTTTGAGTCACTTGAAGATAATACNGTAACCATNAGAGACAGAGATACAATGAATCAATCTAGATTAAATATTAATGAGTTATCTGAATATTTAAAAGGCAAAATACAGTCATAAATTGCAATTATTTAGAAGCATAATATTTAATCTAATATTNTATCCGTTAATTATATTTGCATCACTTGTAATAATTATNTTATATCCATTAATTTCTAGAGAATTACTTCAAAAAGTTGCATCATTCTGGTTAATTAATATCTTGTTTATATTAAAATTCGTGTGTGGCATAGATTGGGAAGTCAANGGAATTGAAAATATTAAAGAAAAGCCTTGTATATTAGTCTCTAATCATCANGGACTTTGGGAATCATTTTTNGTNCAAACTCTTGTTATACCATCATTTAGCATTCTAAAAAAAGAGTTACTATATATCCCAATATTTGGTTGGGCCCTGGCATGTTTGAATCCTATATATATAAATAGATCAAATAAGGTTTCAAGCTTAAAGAAAGTAATCAATGATGGATCTAAAAGGCTAAAAAACGGGGGATCAATAATAATTTTTCCTGAAGGTACAAGAGCTAGACCAGAAAAAGGATTAAAATCATTTTCTAATAGTTGTGGACTTTTATCTATAAAAAACAATGTTCCAATAATCCCTATTTGTCACAACTCTGGGCGCTATTGGAAAAATAGAAAATTTATTAAATCAAAAGGTTTGGTAAAACTAAGAATAGGAAAGCCTATGTATGGAACTAGTGCCAAAGATTTAACAAATGATGTTTATAAATGGATAAAGAACAATTTTGATGAAATAAACTAAATATCTAATTCTTTTACTGTTAATGCATTTTTATCAATAAA
>NZRW01000056.1 GCA_002701185.1 Fidelibacterota bacterium | reverse complement strand
AGTTAAATCTCCAGATCTTAATTCAGATACTAATAATGGCCCTCTTATGCCGCCATAACTTTCTCCTAAAATATATCTTGGTGAATTCCAACGTTTATTATCATTAATCCATCTTCTTATGAATTCAGCAATAATTTTTGGATCTTCGTTAACTCCCCAAAATTCTTTTGGATCATGACAGCCAATCGCCCTGCTATATCCAGTACCAATAGGATCTATAAAAACTAAATCAGCATCGCTTAAAGGCGATAATTTATTATCAACCATTTTATAAGGTGGCGATCCATCATCTGAAGCATCACTTGGTACTTTAACAACTTTCGGGCCTAATGCTCCTATATGAAGCCATAATGATGCAGAGCCTGGTCCGCCATTAAAACTAAACATTACTGGNCTATTTTTATCACTATCAGCTATATATTCTGTATAAAAAAATGATGCCATCGGTATGTCTGGATTATCTTTCTCATATAGAATCTTTTCTTTAAGGCTTGCTGTATAAGTAAGTTTTTTACCATTAAAAGTGCCAACAAATTCTTTTGAGAATTGTCTTTCTTTCATATCAGGTAATTTTTCAGGTATGCATTCTTCAGGATAATTGTCATTTGTAGCAATTAAATTCATTGAAATAAAGGTTATAAATGTAATGAATATATATAATTTTTTCATAATATTGATTATATATAATTATGTNNTTTTTATAACTTTTATTTTATTATTTTAANTATNATGGATAAATTTAGGATAGCTTTAAGNTTCATAAAGATAACATTTACAAATATATCTAATACCTTATTAAAATCAGCAACGGGATATATAGTTGCATCTTTTGCATTAATTCAAGTAAGCAGTATTGTTACGGATAATATTTCTATGATTGATCTACTAGGATTGCCAAAAGAGCTATTTATGCAATATATGTTTATCTCACTTACTGTTCTATTCCCTATTTTTTTAATTTTTACATTTATTTTTAAAAGAAAAAAAATAGATACAAATATAATGTCAACTTTGGACTCAAACTTAAATAAAATCGATGATTATCGACCTAAAATTGCTGTAATACCTTTTGAAAACCTTAACAAAGATGAAGATCAGCAATTTTTAGTAGATGGTATTGCAGAAGATCTATTAATGGAACTTTCTATGGTCAAAGAGCTTTCTGTGGCAACAAGAAAAACTTGTTTCGGTTTTAAAAATAAAGACTATACAAGTAAAGAATTTAAAGAAGAATATAACTTTGATTTTGTAGTAACAGGAAGTATAAGAGCTTCAAACAATCAATTAAGAATATTAATAGAATTGAGCGACATGAAGGATGATAGGGTTATATGGACAAACAAATTTGATAGAAATAATGAAGATATTTTTGAAATTCAAGATGAAATAGTAACGAAAATAGTAACTTGCTTAGTTGGAGAAATAGAAATATCAAGCTTAAAGAGAGCACATAGAAAACCTACAAATAATATGACTTCTTATGAATATACTTTAAAAGGAAGAGCCCTTAATCAAAAATTTGAAAAAGATGCTAATGCAGAAGCTATTAAAATGTTAGATGCTGCTATAGCTGCTGATAAAACAAACCCTCTGCCCTATTCATGGAAAGCATGTACTATAGGTCAATCAATGGCATTAGGTTTTAGAGAAGATAATGATAAAACAATGGCTGATTTTTTAGAGGCACTATCTAAAGCCAATGAATTAAATGATAATGATTGGAATGCATTAAGGATAATTGCAGAAGCTTACCTAACACTAGATAACTTACAACAGGGAATGGTTTATGCAAATAAGGCATATAATGCAAATCCAAACCATCCCTACGTTTTATGGATTTATGGTCGTGTTTTGATTAGATACAATAAAGTTGAAAGTGGTATAAAAATTCTTGAACAATTATACAAAATAGAGCCGATGGCACTTGCTGATGTTAATACTGATAGGATAGTTAAGGAACTATTTGTTGCATATTATTTAAACGAAAATTATGAAAAGTGTAATGAATTATTTGCCCAAATACATGAACATGATTTTAGAGAATGGCTTATATTAATCGATATCAAGACTAAGCAAAATATTGAATATTTAAAAGATGTTTGGTTCACATCGGGTTTAGAGAAATACAAGGATCTAAATAAAAAGAAAGAGGTGTCTTTATTTCATCTAAATGATAGAGAGCTTAGTGCAAATCTATTAAATTTATCTAATACCCTTTAGAAAAGATAATACAGAAAGCTAGAATTATACNTAATTAAGTTATGCCGCTGTAAAACCACCATCAGATAAATAAACACCGCCAGAAGAATTACTAGAATCATCTGATCCTAAAAATAATGCTAAATTAGCAATCTCCTCATTTGTAGCATATTTTTGNAATGGTAATTGTTGCATAATCATTTCTCTTACTGAGTCAGGGTCTTCTGGGTTTAACTGTTCTTCTAATGATCTCATCATCCTATTGTCTACTGGGCCTGGTGCTAATGCATTTACTCTTACATTAAAAGGTCCGTTTTCTATACATGCTGTTTTTATCATTCCACAAACTGCGTGTTTGCTTGCTACATAAGGACATGTACCATTAAAGCCAACCACACCTGCAGCGGAAGCTACGGCTATAAATGAGCCATTTTTTTGATTTTGCATAATTGGTAAAGCATGTTTCATATATAACCATACACCGATAACATTAACCGATAAAACATTATTGAACTCATCTTTGGTATATTCAGTAAGTGGTTTAACCTCTCCTTCGGTCCCAGCATTAGCGAAGACGACATCAATAGAACCATATTTATCTTTAGCAAAAGTTATACAATCTTTAATAGAATCCTCATTATTTGAATCTGCCACGTAAGTACTCAGTTTTGATTTATCATCAAAGGAGTTATATAAAGTATTTAGTTTTTCTTCGTCTCTTCCAACCATTACAACATTAGCTCCTTCAGCTGAAAATAGTTTTGAAGTTGCTTCTCCTATACCACCAGTTGCTCCAGAAATTACTGCTGTCTTATTTTTTAATCTCATATTAATGTCTCCTTTTTATTTAGTTATTCGTTTATATAAAGACCAAAACCCTCTTGGAGCCCGATAATATCATTCATATTATTTTTCATATTTGATAAATAAAAATTCTCTGATTCTTTAGTAAATAGAATATAGTTTAATAAATGTAAATCATCATTATGTAGATCTTTTAGATAATTTTCATTGCAAAAGTTTTTAAATTTATTCTTATAAAATTTTGTATCTTTTAAATCATCACTAAACATTTCAGATTGTTTAGATTTTTCTACTCTTTTTAATAATTTTGAAGAAATCTTTCCTGGTACTTTTCCATATTCACCATTAACCAGGTCAACGAATTCTTTAGTAAGAGTCTTGTATCTCTTTTCATCTAATACATTCATTAAAGCTTGTGCGCCGACAATCTGAGATGAGGGTGTAACTAATGGCACATAACCAACATCCTCTCTTATTCTTGGTATTTCTTGGATTAATTCTTTCAACTTATCACTTCTATCTAGATCAGAAAGTTGTTTTTCCAATATGCTCAACATACCACCTGGAACTTGATTGATTAACATATTGATATCAACTCCTTTCATCGATCCTTCATAGACTTCATAATCAGGTCTTATCTCATGGAAATGTTCAGATATCTGAGTTAAAAGTTTCATATCATATGGATTATTTTCATTTTCATATAACATCGAAATAAGACTTTCTGTTGCTGTATGAGCATATAGGTTGCTAAATGATGAAATAGAAGTATCAATATTATCAACTCCTGCCTCATAAGCTTTAAAGTTTGTAGCGTCTGCTAGACCAGTTGTTGAATGTGTATGTATGTGAATGGGTATATTAAGATTTGCTTTAAGTTTTTTTACAAGACTGAAACAAACCTGGGGCCTTAACAGACCAGCCATATCTTTTATAGCTAATGATGTAGCACCAAGGTCTTCAATATTTTTTGCTAATTTTAACCAATATTTCTCATTGTGAACTGGGCTTGTTGTATAACAAATGGTTCCTTGTGAATTCTGACCCCCTTTATTAACATACTCTATTGATGATTTCAGATTGTTTATATCATTTAATGAATCAAAAATTCTAAAAATATTAATACCTTTCTTAATAGAATTAGATATAAATAATTTAATTACTGAATCATGGTGTTGCTTATATCCAACTAAGTTTTTACCCCTGAGAAGCATTTGCAATTGAGTATTCTTAAAATACTTTTTAAAGACTTTAAGTCTTTCCCATGGATCTTCATTTAAAAACCTTAAACATACATCATAAGTTGCACCACCCCAAACCTCTACGGACGAAAAGCCAACTTTATCCATCTTTGACAATACAGGTAACATATCTTTAGTTTTCATTCTTGTTGCTATAAGAGATTGTTGCCCGTCCCTTAATACAACTTCAGTGATANTAGGTTTTTTATTTTTCATACAGNTAAATATAAATATATTTAGTTAAATATATTTAAGAGTTTATTTTAAATGATAAAAGCAAAAAATTAAAAAAACCCGTCTAATGACGGGCTTTTAGATAAATTTAATCAATAAAAACAGTATGATCCTTACCAGACTCTACCACTCTTATAACTACCAAATCTGAACAAACATCTCCTAAGCTAGGTGCATCATCTTCACCACCATGAACCCAATCAGATTTTTCAAACCAATATTCATTATTTGAATATGTTTTCCAAGAGCCTGAAGACTTAGATTGAGATTTGCCATCTAGCACATATACCAAAGTACCTGCAGCTGGGTGGAAATGTTTAGCAACAGCTCCTTGATTGCATGTTTTTCTTCTTTCTATATGCATATCCATTCCATTTCCCATATCAAATACATCCGAAGATATTAATCCAGGAAATGATTGTTTCTCATCTGCATTAACTTCAATATTGAAGCAAAAAATTACTATTAAGCTATATATTAAATTTTTTAACATACTTTATACCTCCGCTTTCAATACTATTACATGATAGTAATCAAAGCTATTAAAATATGTATCAAAATAATTCATAAATTATAGATATGGTAATCATAAGAAATAATATATTATTGGCTTGATTAAAAAATTAACAAAAAATAAATTAAACATTGATTAAGAGTAAACTTTATAGCCAATTAATTTGTACAATTATTTATATAATTACTTTCTATTTGGCATTTTATTTTCTACCAGATATAAAAGCTAATATATGGATTTTAATAACTATTTGGCATATTTATGCCACTTTAATAATATACATATTTAGTTTGTTATTAAAAAATTCTAGTCTTTATGATCCATTTTGGTCAGTAGCCCCTATTCCTATTGTGTTGTATATGGCATTAAATTTTNANAATTNNATAGAANTTCAACTNTTNGTTTTAATTCCAATTTTATTTTGGGGTATTAGGCTTACGCATAATTGGCTAATGGGTTGGGATGGGTTTGAACATGAAGATTTTAGATATGTAGACTTAAAAAATACTAATAAAATTCAGGCTGAAATAAACAACCTTTTCGGAATACATTTAATACCCACATTAATTGTAAATTTTTCATTATTCCCAATATCATTTATTTTATTAAATAATATAAGTCCAAATATTTNTTTATTGTTAGCTTCNATTTTTACAATTGCTGCAGTTATTTTGGAAACNATNTCAGATAAACAAATGAGAGATTTTAAATCCAATCCTTTAAATAAGGATAAAACAATGAAATANGGCTTNTGGAAATATTCAAGACATCCTAATTACTTNGGAGAATCAATGTTTTGGCTTGGGATATATTTTATGGGTCTATCATCAGGAATAATGCCAATATGGACGATATTATGCCCATTAGTGATGCTATTTCTATTTATTTTTATNTCATGCCCTATGATGGATAAAAGAAGTCTAAAAAATAGGTCTGATTATCAAGATTATATGAATAAAACATCTCAGTTATTTTTATGGCCACCTAAATAGAATATCCATATAATTCTTCATACATTGGCATTGCCTTTTCAACAATTCTATTTTCATCATCAGAAAGATTAATATCCTTTATATCTTCTGGTTTGAAATTAGTTGAATTCATGACAGAAGGATACCAATGACTAGCCCATACCCCATCATAATCTTTAATACCACTGCTCCACTCAAGCATACTATCATTCCATTCAATATCTAAAAGATTACAAACTTTTGTTAAAACCTCTTTTGGATTATTTCTTAGCTTAGATGCATCAATAACTATTGGGTTTGAATTTAAGTTATTCTTTACATAGTTAAAAATAGAATATTGTTGAGAAAATCCTATATCTTCAAATTCTCCATCTTTCCATGATTTCATAAAACTACTAACGACTAATTTAGGATCTCTTATCAAAAAACAGTTATACAATTTATCAATCCAGGTTAGGTCTGGGTCAATAATGTGTTGAGTCATATGTTTTTGATATGTTATTCCAGTTGCTTGTTTTTGACATAATTTTTTAACATCATCAACATTACTCAGCTGACTTTTAATTACCTCCTCTTTCATAGGGTGGTTTTTGTTAGTTGACACCAAATAAGAGGCATAGAATGGTTCATCTAATATAGTTGATACATCATCTCTATTACCAAAACTGCGCATTAGTGCGGTAGAAAGATTTCGTGGTCCTGACCACATAGCAATTATTAAATTCTTAGGCATTAATAAGTTCTTTATATGAAGATCTTAATTTTTCAGTTATTGGCCAACCATCATCCGAACTCCCTATATTACGACCATCTATAGTCAAAACCTGAGTTAATGATCCTAAGGTTCCAGTTATAAATGACTCTTGTGCAGAATAAACATCAACTAATGAAAAGTTTTTTTCAAAAACTGGGATATTATTATTTTTACACAACTGGATAACTTTTAATCTTGTAATACCGTTCATACAGTAATCACCTGTACTGGTCCAAACTTCGTTATTCCTAACAATAAAGAAATTACATGAATTGGTAGTGCTAACAAAACCGTATGGATCTAACATCAAGGCTTCATCACCACCAGCTTTATTAGCTTGTATACAGGCTAGAATACAATTTAGTTTTGAATGACTATTGAGTTTTGGATCTTGAGACATTGGCAACCCTCTTACTTGAGGAACTGTTACTAAATTAATACCATCATTATTAGGATTAGGGTCTGAATGCTCCATAATTATGACGAAGTTAATTCCATCGGATAATGATGGCTGTTGAAATGGTTTAATTTTATTGCCTCGAGTAATCATTAATCTTGCGTGTGCTGAATCACTCATATTATTGATTTTTTGAGTTTCTAGTAATGCTGTTTTTATTTCATTCTTTGAAAGATTAATATTTATATCTATTGCTTTACAACCTTCGAATAGTCTATCCAAATGTTCATCTAAAAATACCCACGTATTATTTACTAATCTAATTCCCTCCCAAATGCCATCACCTAAGAGAAATCCACTATCAAATACTGATATTTTTGCATCATCTCTATCATAAAATAATCCATTAATATAAATTTTTATATTTTGGTTTCTTTTATCTGTATCTTTATTTACTGGCATATGTATTAAAAGCTTATATTGCCCATTGTTTTACAAACATCATTAAATTCATTAATGATTTCATCGATTATTTGCTTAACTGGTTTAATTTCATCTATAAGCCCTATTGATTGACCTGATAGTGCTGGTGCGGCTTCCATATCTCCATCAAAATAAAGTTTTTTAATATCCATCATGGCGCTCATGTCCATTTCACCCTTTTGATCAATATCCAGAGTCAAATTAGATTTAAGAGCTCTTATCACTGGTTTAGATGACTTATTCAATACAAGAGTTCCATCTATACCTGAGTCTATGATTTTATTTTTAAAATTATTATGAACCGGACTCTAAGCACTTGATACAAATCTTGTTCCCATTTGGATACCCTCTGCGCCAGCAGCAAAAACAGCTGCCATTCCAGCACCATCTACTATTCCACCTGCTGCGATTATAGGTAAGTCTAAATTTTGTTTTATAGATTGAATTAAAACTAATAAACCAACTTCAACTGGACTCTTAAATCCACCACCTTCTGTTCCTTCAACAACCAAACCATCAACACCAGCATTAGCTGCTTTTATAGATCCTTCAAGGCTAGGTACTGCATGATATACAGTTATCCCAGCATCTTTTAAGACTTTAATATATTTAGTAGGATCGCCTGCTGAAGTAGTTACGAATCTTACACCTGCTTCAACACAAAATTTAACCATAGAATCATCTTTAAGAAATAATAAAGGCAGATTAACTCCGAATGGTTTATCTGTTAACTCAGACATTATTTGAATTTCTTTTTTACAATTATCGATCTCACCGGAGGATGTTTCTATAATTCCCATTCCACCAGCTTCGCAAACGGCTGAAGCAAGCTGACTTCTTGCAATCCAACCCATTGGGGCTTGTATAATAGGATATTTAGAACCTGTATCTTTAATAACTCTATTCATTTAATTATTGTAGCTTTAATTTTATAAAATTGATTCTTTGTCAATAACTTTCTTTTCAACAGTGAATCCTTGAGGATTTTCATTTATAAAATCTATAATTAACTGAGCATATTCAGGACCTGCTTCTTCTTGAAGAAAGTGACCTGGACCCTTAATGATAACCTCTTTAGCTGATGGAACTCGTTTCAAAAGTTTAACTAATCTAGGATTATTACCAGTAACAGGATCATTATCACTATTAGCTATTAAAAAAGGCTTTTCCCATTTTTCTAATACTTCTCTATAAGCTTTTTCATTTTTTCTTAGCTCGCTTGGTATAAGGTAAGGGAATATTTGAGCCCCTGCTTTATAGGATGCATTCGGATATGGAGCTTCATAAGCTATTTTTTCTTCATCAGTTACAGATCCTAATACCTGCATAACACCTCCAATATCAATGTTATCTGAATATTTAGAGTATCTAATCCAATTAGTAAATCCATCACCACCAATAAATTCTTCCCAGGTAGCTGGTCCTTGTAACCAAATAGTGAATTTAAAAATAGGACCTGATAAATAACCTTTTAAATCATTTAAAAACCCTCTTCCAGTAGCAGGCAAACTTGTATTACTAGCAATTACTCTATCGAATCTATTCGGTTCTTTTGCTAAAACTCTTAATCCAACTGGACCACCCCAATCATGAAAATGTGCAGTAATATTTTTTAAATCTAGTTCAATAATTAACTGAGTCATCTTATCAACATGCATTTGATGTGAATAATCATCTACTGAAATATATTTATCAGATTTACCAAATCCAACCATATCAGGTGCAATGACTCTATAACCTTCACTAACAAGAGTTGGAATCATTTTCCTGAATAAATAACTCCAAGTAGGTTCGCCATGCAATAAATATATAACTTCACCATCTTTAGGACCTTCATCTAAGTAATGAATACGAGTATAAT